>JACZTQ010000427.1 GCA_022573605.1 Pseudomonadota bacterium
CCGGCAGGTACGGCAATTTCGAGGGCGCCAGCGCGGTCTCGCTGTCGGGCGCCATCAGGGTGTCTCAGGCGCTCCAGTTCGATGCCGGCCTGGCCTACGGCGTCAGCCACGGCAACCTCGGCGGCACGGTCGGCTTCACCCTGAACTGGTGAGGCCGCGGCTCGGCCCCATTCCCTCCCGGGGAGGGGGCGCCGTCGTCAGTCGAAATGCCGCTCGAAGACGATCCGGGCGCGACCGGCGCCGGCCGATCCGCGGCGAGCCGGGATGCGGCGCCCGAGGCAAGACCGGGCGGACAATCATGTCCGCCCTACCGAAGCCGCGGCGCCCTTCCCCGGCCTCGAGCCGGGGTCCCGACCCGCAAGGCGCAACGGCGCGAGACCCCGGCTCAAGCCTGCCCTCGACGCGATCGGGGGGCCGGGGAAGCGCGGGAAAATATGATCCTTGGTATCTCCGATCCGGGACACTCGAGCAAATTCGAGCCAACGGGTTCGTTTGGCGACTCGGAAATTGCGTGAAAACAAGAAGATAGAGCCTCCGGCCTTATTTCGTCAGGTCGGATAAGGCTCTAGCTTCAGCTTTCAACTTAATGGCGAGTGATGCTAGCCTCCCCGCAATGACGCCGCGCCCTCTGGCTGGAGCCGGAGGGCGCGGCGTCATCGAGGCAGATCGTCCGTTCGGCCCGCAACTTGGAGGGATTCCAATGCATACCGCGACTCAAACACATTTCGAGATTACCCCGTCAGCCACCCGCACACCGCCCGCGACCGGCACCGCCAGGCGGCTCACCGGCACGACCGCGCTGACTATCGCGGCGCTGGCCCTGACCGGCGCGCTGACGCTGACGCCGCACGCGGCCCGGACGGAGGTTGTGTGCGACAGCGACGCCGCCGGTGAAAGCGGCAGCGGCGCCACCGCCACGGGAGGTGCACTAAATACGGCCTGCGGCTTCGAAGCCGACGCCAGCGGTAATTTCGCCTTTGGTCACAACCCCGGCAACACCGCGACAGGCGCCCGCTCCGACGCCACCGGCGACGGCAGCAGCAATACCGCGACCGGCCGCCAAGCATTGGCCAGTGGCGAAGACAGCTTCAACACCGCAACAGGCCACCTCGCCGTAGCCACCGGCGATGACAGCGTTAACACCGCGACAGGCACCCGCGCCAGCGCTCACGGCGATGGCAGCTTCAATATCGCGATGGGCGCCAGCGCTCGCGCCACCGGCGATGGCAGCTCCAACATCGCGACGGGCGTCGATGCCAACGCCAGCGGCAATGGCAGCCGCAACGTCGCGACAGGCAGCAAAGCCAACGCCAGCGGCGACAACAGCAACAACATCGCCACAGGCTTCCGCGCCGACGCCAGCGGCAATGACAGCAGTAACATCGCGGTCGGCGATGGAGCGACCTCATCCGGCGATGGCACCGATTCCATCGCCGTCGGCACCGGCGCCCAGGCAGTCGCCAACGGCCTCGCCATCGGCAGCGATGTGGACGGCGACGGCGTTGGCGCAATGGCCGACGCCACCGGCGGCACCAGCGCCATCGCCTTCGGCGACAATGCGGTTGCGACCACGACCACCGGCGATACCAGTATCGCGATCGGTTACGGGGCCTCATCGTCCGGTTCGATCGCGATCGGCGCCGGTGCGGCGGCGGCCTTTGGCGGCACCGCGGTCGGCGACGGATCGGATGCGACGGGGACCAGTGCGACTGCTATCGGCAGGGCGGCGGACGCGACCGGAGGCTGGTCCACAGCGCTTGGCGAGGCCGCCACCGCCTCGGGCTCCCAGAGCACGGCGACCGGCGCGGACAGCACCGCCTCGGGCTTCCAGAGCACGGCGACCGGCAGGAGCAGCGTGGCCTCGGGCCTCGAAAGCACGGCGACCGGCGCGCGCAGCACCGCCTCGGGCACCGACAGCACGGCGACCGGCGTTCTCAGCTTGGCCACGGGCGATTTCAGCACGGCGACCGGCGTGTTCAGCACCGCCTCGGCCACCGGCAGCACGGCGACCGGCGTGGGCAGCATCGCCTCGGGCAGCCAGAGCACGGCGACCGGCGCGGGCAGCA
>JACZTQ010000110.1 GCA_022573605.1 Pseudomonadota bacterium
GACCCCGGCATCGCCCGGGCCAACGAGATCCTGCGCGCCTGCGTCCATTGCGGGTTCTGCAACGCGACCTGCCCGAGCTACGTCGTGCTGGGCGACGAGCTCGACAGCCCGCGCGGGCGCATCTACCTGATCAAGGACATGCTGGAGACCGGCCGCGACGCCGACGCGAGGACCGTCAAGCATATCGACCGCTGCCTGTCGTGCCTGGCCTGCATGACCACCTGCCCCTCGGGGGTGCATTACATGCACCTGGTCGATCATGCCCGCGAGCATATCGAGAAGACCTACCGCCGGCCGCTGTTCGACCGGCTGCTGCGCTGGGTGCTGGCGCTGATCCTGCCCTATCCGGGGCGGTTCCGGCTGGCGCTGGCGGGGGCCAAACTGGCGAAGCCGTTCCGGCGCCTGATTCCGGGCAAGCTGGGGGCGATGATCGACCTGGCGCCGCCCAGGATCGCGCCGCCGATGGCGCATGACGATCCGGGGGTGAAACCGGCGATCGGAGCGCGGACCAAACGGGTCGCGCTGATGACCGGCTGCGCCCAGCAGGCGCTGAACCCGGATATCAACGCCGCCACCATCCGGCTGTTGAACCGCCACGGCTGCGACGTGGTGGTGGCGGCGGGCGCGGGCTGCTGCGGGGCGCTGACCCATCACATGGGCAAGACCGACCTGAGCCATGCCTCGGCGGCGGCCAACATCCGCGCCTGGTCGGCGGAGATCGATGGCACCGGGTTTGACGGGGGGGGGCTGGACGCGATCATCATCAACACCTCGGGCTGCGGCACCACGGTGAAGGATTACGGTTACATGTTCCGACACGACCCGGCGCTGGCGAAAGACGCCGCCCGGGTCTCGGCGCTGACCCGCGACATCACCGAGTTCATGGACGAGATCGGGCTGGGCGAGACGTCAATAAACCCAGGGGCGCCCGAGTTGCGCGTCGCCTATCACTCGGCCTGCTCGTTGCAGCACGGCCAGGGAGTGACCGAGGCGCCGAAGAAGCTGCTGCGCCAGGCCGGGTTCAGCGTGGTCGAGCCGGCCGAGGGCCATCTGTGCTGCGGCTCGGCGGGCACCTACAACCTGTTGCAGCCTGAAATCGCGGCCGAGCTGAAGGCGCGCAAGGTGCGCAATATCGAGGCCACCCGGCCCCAGTTGATCGCCGCCGGCAATATCGGCTGCATGATGCAGATCGGCGGGGCCACCGGCATCCCGGTGGTGCATACGGTGGAACTGCTCGACTGGGCCACCGGCGGGCCGGAACCGGCCGCGCTGGCCGGGCGGGGGGCGGGTGTGCAAGAGGAGTGCCCACATGTGGGCAGGGGATAAGTAGTTGATTATACAAGATTTTCCTAAAACAAGTTCGAAAACACGGCGGGCGTTTTCGGGCTGGAGCGGCAATCGGGAGCAATGGTGGGTGGAGACGACCCGCCCGACGGGCTATGCTCATGCCGATGAGGTGGATGTTTTCCCTGATGGCGATGGCCGGTCTGGTCGCCGTGGCGCTGCCCGCCGCGGCGCTGGAGTTCGACCGCCTGCGGATGCTGACCTCGGCCGAGCACGTGCCGTGGCGCGGCGTCGGCCGGGTCAACGTTGCCACCAGCTATGCGACATCCATGTGCACCGGGACCCTGATCGCCGAGGACCTGGTGCTGACCGCGGCACACTGCGTGATCAACCCGCGCACCGGAACCGCCTACCAGCCCGGCGCGGTGCACTTCGTCGCCGGCTGGCGGCGTGGCCAGAAGGTCGGCGCGAGCCGGGCGGCGGCGATCACCGTGCATCCGGACTACCGCCTCGCCGCGCAACTGGATGCCGGACAGATCGGCGCCGATCTGGCGCTGATCCGGCTGGCCGATCCGATCCCGCGGGCCAAGGCGCCGTTCTTCGGCATCGCTCCGGCGCCCCGGCCGGGCACGCCGCTGACCCTGATCAGCTACCGCCAGGACCGCCCGCACGCGCTGACCCGGCAGAAGGGCTGCAAAATCATCGGCATTCGCGATGCCGTGATGGCGCTGGGTTGCAATGTCACCTTCGGGGCGTCGGGATCGCCGGTGTTCATGTCGAGCGGCGGCGAGATGCGACTGGTCGCGGTGATCTCGGCGATGGGCAGCGACGCCCGCAACCCGGTCGCCTACGCGGTGCTGGTCGATGCCGCCATCCCGGCGGTGCTGGCGGTGCCGGAATAGCGGCGGCCGGGCGGGCCGGCCCGGCATCCGGCGCCGCGCCCGGCGGCATCGTCGCAAGCCTCCCCCCCGGCCCCCCTCCCAGAGGGAGTGGGGGGCGAAATCCGTGGGGGCGGCGCCTTGCCCCGGCATCGGGAGCGGCGGTGGGGGCGCAGGCCCTCTCCCAGAGGGAGAGGGGGGCGCCTGTGGCGGGGCGCGGGTCCTTGAAAGCCCGCCCACGGCTTACCACATCTGTCATGCCGGGCGCCGATGAGGGTCCGGTGACTTCGAGCGGCCTGCCCGTGACGGGGGGCCACACCAAATCTATCGCTTCGCAAGGAGGGTATGACCCATGCGCAACTTCGACCTTTCCCCACTCTATCGCTCGACCGTCGGTTTCGACCGGCTCGGCTCGATGCTCGACCAGCTCATGTCCGGCGATGTCTCGGCGCCGAGCTATCCGCCCTACAATATCGAAAAGACCGGCGAGGACGCCTATCGCATCTCGATCGCGGTGGCCGGCTTCGGCGAGGACGACCTCAACATCGAGGTCAAGGACCAGAGCCTGACCATCACCGCGAAAAAGCGCGAGGTGGCGGACGACAAGCAGCCCCGCTACCTGCATCGCGGCATCGCCGAGCGCGGCTTCGAGCGCCGCTTCCAGCTCGCCGATCACATGAAGGTGACCGCGGCGGCGCTGGTCAACGGCCTGCTGCACATCGATCTGGTGCGCGAGGTGCCCGAGGCGCTGAAACCCCGGACCGTGGCCATCACCAATGGCGGCAAGCCCGCCCGCACCATCGAGGGCTGAAACCTGGCGGCGGCCCAGGCCGGGCTGTCATCACGTTTTCGCGAAAGAAAATTACCAAACCGCGCCCCGAATTCGCCTTCGGGGCGCGGTTTTCGCTTGCCTGGCGCGGCGAATCCAATTAATTGAACGCTCGTTCAAATATCTGGGCAAATATCTGGGCAAATATCTGGGCAAATATCCGGGCAAATATCGGGGCGAATATCGGGACTTGACCCGGCGCGGGCGCTAAGTTCCTATCTCGACCACATTCGGAGCGGGCCTTTGGTCCCGGTCCGGGCACTGGCGCCGCACCGCCGCAAGAGCGGGGGCGTTATCCGGGAGGAGACGACGTGACAGGACAACCCCGAGGTTTGGCCGGGCGCGATACCTTTCCCCAACTGCTGCTCGCCAACGCGGCCGAGCGCGGCGGCCGGCCGGCCAGCCGCGAGAAGGAATACGGCATCTGGCAGAGCTGGACCTGGTCGCAGGTCGCCGAGGAGACCCGCGCCCTGGCGCTGGGCCTGGTCAAGCTGGGGCTGAAGCCCGGCGAGTCGGTGGCGATCATCGGCACCAACCGGCCCCGTCTCTACTGGTCGATGGTCGCGGCCCAGATGGCCGGGGCGATCCCGGTGCCGATCTACCAGGACTCGGTCGCCGAGGAGATGCAATACGTGCTCGACCATGCCGGGGTCAGCTTCGCCATCGTCGAGAACCAGGAGCAGGTCGACAAGCTCCTGAGCATTCAGGAACACCTGCCGGGCCTTCGCCAGATCATCTATTGCAATCCGCGGGGCCTGCGCAACTACGACCACGCGACCATGCACCCCTTCGGCGAGATCCAGGACATCGGCCGCGCCGCCGAGGCCGAACTCGGACCCGGGATCGATGCGCGCATCGCGGCCGGCAGCGGCGCCGACATCTGCGTCATGCTCTACACCTCGGGCACCACCGGCAAGCCCAAGGGCGTGGTGCTGAGCCAGGACAACATCATCGTCACCTCGCGCGCCTCGGCCGATTTCGACAACCTGGTCGAGACCGACTCGATTCTGGCCTACCTGCCGATGGCCTGGGTCGGCGACTTCATCTTCTCGATGGGCCAGGCCTATGTGAAGGGCTTCTGCGTCGCCTGCCCGGAATCGGCCGAGACCATGATGGCCGACCTGCGCGAGATCGGCCCGACCTACTACTTCGCCCCGCCGCCGATCTTCCAGAACCTGCTGACCACGGTGATGATCCGGATGGAGGACGCCGGGGCCACCAAGCGCTGGCTGTTCAAGGTCTTCATGGCCCACGCCAAGGCGGTCTCGGCCAAGCGCAACGCGGGCGAGGCGCTGTCGGTGCTGGACCGGGTGAAATATTTCCTCGGCGAGATCTTCATCTACGGCCCGTTGAAGAACACCCTGGGCATGAGCCGGGTGCGGGTCGGCTACACCGCCGGCGAGGCGATCGGGCCGGACCTGTTCGAGTTCTACCGCTCGATCGGCATCAACCTGAAACAGCTCTACGGCCAGACCGAGGCCAGCGTCTTCATCACCCAGCATCCGGACGACGCGGTCGAGCTGGAGACCGTGGGGGTGCCGACCCCGGGGGTGGAGATTCGCATCGACGAGCAGAGCGGCGAGGTGTTCTACCGCTCGCCCGGGGTCTTCGTCGAATACTACAAGAACCCGGTTGCGACCGCCGAGACCAAGGACGCCGAGGGCTGGGTCGCCACCGGGGACGCCGGTTTCCTCGATGAGCGCTCGGGCCAGTTGCGCATCCTCGACCGGGCCAAGGACGTCGGCAAGCTGGCCGACGGCTCGCTGTTCGCGCCCAAATACGTCGAGAACAAGCTGAAGTTCTTCCCCAACATCCTCGAGACGGTGGTGTTTGGCGACAAGCGCGAAAGCTGCATGGCCTTCATCAACATCGATCTGGTGGCGGTCGGCAACTGGGCCGAGCGTAACAACATCGCCTATGGCGGCTACCAGGAACTGGCGGCGCATCCCCGGGTCTACGAGATGATCCAGGGCAACATCGAGGAGACCAACCGCAGCCTGGCCGGCGACCCGATGCTGTCGGGCTGCCAGATCACCCGCTTCCTGGTGCTGCACAAGCAGCTCGACGCCGACGATGGCGAGCTGACCCGCACCCTCAAGGTGCGCCGCCGGGTCATCGCCGAGCGCTACGCCAACCTGATCGAGGCGCTCTACGGCGGCGCCGGCCATGTGCTGGCCGAGGTCGAGGTGACCTACGAGGACGGCCGCAAGGGCAAGATCTCGGGCGACCTGGAAATTCGCGACGTGAAGACCTTCGCGCGCCGCGAAACCACCAGCCAGGCGGCCTGAGGGGACGGGGCGCATGAGCAGCCAGACAGTGGCCGAGGCCGCCGGCACCGACCGCGAATACGCCCACCAGGAGATCGATCACGGGCTGAATCCGCGCCGCATCGGCGATGTGGTGATGGAGGTGAAGAACATTACCCAGCGCTTCGGCGGGGTGACCGCGATCAAGGATGTCAGCTTCGACATCCTGGAGGGCGAGGTTCGCGCCATCATCGGCCCGAACGGCGCCGGCAAGTCGTCGATGCTGAACGTCATCAACGGCTTCTACCACCCGCAGGAGGGCGAGGTCTGGTTCCACGGCAAGAAGCTCGGCAACCTGAAGCCGCACCAGATCGCCCGACAGGGCATCGCCAGGACCTTCCAGAACATCGCCCTGTTCCACGGCATGTCGACGCTCGACAACATCATGACCGGGCGGCTGACCAAGATGCACCGGAACATCTTCTGGCAGGCGCTGTGGAGCGGGCCGGCGGAGCGCGAGGAGATCGCGCATCGCGAGAAGGTCGAGCAGGTGATCGATTTCCTCGAGATCCAGGCGATCCGCAAGACCCCGGTCGGGCGGCTGCCCTACGGGTTGCAAAAGCGGGTCGAGTTGGGCCGCGCCCTGGCCGCCGAGCCCACGCTGCTGCTGCTCGACGAGCCGATGGCGGGGATGAACGTCGAGGAAAAGCAGGACATGTGCCGCTTCATCCTCGACATGAACGACGAGTTCGGCACCACCATCGCCCTGATCGAGCACGACATGGGCGTGGTGATGGATATCGCCGACCGGGTGGTGGTGCTCGATTACGGCAAGAAGATCGGCGACGGCACGCCCGACGAGGTGCGCGGAAACCAGGACGTGATCGACGCCTATCTGGGGGTGAGCCATGACTGATATGGGGTGCTGGACTGATATGGGAGAGAATGCATGGGTTTCCTGACCGACGCGTTCTTCTATGAAGTCCTGGTCGCCGGGCTGCTGGCCGGGGTGATGTATTCCCTGGTGGCGCTGGGTTTTGTGCTGATCTTCAAGGCCTCCGGCGTGTTCAACTTCGCCCAGGGCGTGCTGGCGCTGTTCGCGGCGCTGTCGCTGGTCGGCTTCATGTCCGGGCAGCTCCCGTTCGCGCATGTGATCAACTGGCTGCTGGGGACCCAGTGGCATCATTGGTACGCCCCGCCGGGCGTCGAGGGCGAGGTGCCGCCGTTCTGGTTCGTGCTGTTCTGCATCGCCCTGACCACCGTGCTGATGATCGCGCTGGCCTGGGTCGTGGTGCGCGTCGTGCTGCGCCCGCTGGTGAACCAGGAAGGCATCATCCTGTTCATGGCCACCATCGGGCTGGCCTTCGTGCTCGAGGGCGTCGGCGACCTGATGTGGGGCGCCAACGTCAAGAAGCTGGATATCGGCCTGCCGGCGGGTCCCTCGGACATGATCATCGACGCCACCGGCATGTTCGTCGAGAAGATCGAGATCTCGGCCGCCGTGGTCGCCATCATCCTGGTCATCGCGTTGATGCTGTTCTCGCAATACACCAAGATGGGCCGGGCGCTGCGCGCGGTGGCCGACGACCACCAGGCGGCGCTCAGCGTCGGCATCAAGCTGGAGACGATCTGGTGGGTGGTGTGGTCGGTGGCGGGCATCGTGGCGCTGGTCGCGGGGATCATGTGGGGGGCCAAGTCGGGGGTGCAGTTCTCGCTCTCCCTGATCGCGCTGAAGGCGCTGCCGGTGCTGATCCTGGGCGGGTTCACCTCGATTCCGGGGGCCATCATCGGCGGGCTGATCATCGGCGCCGGCGAGAAGCTGTTCGATTTCTACATCGGGGTGCCGTTCCTCGGCGGCGCGACCGAGAACTGGTTCGCCTATGTGCTGGCGCTGGGCTTCCTGGTGTTCCGGCCCCAGGGCCTGTTCGGCGAAAAGATCATCGAGAGGGTGTGACCAATGCTCTACCGCGAGGCCGGCGAGTTCAAGACCAGTTACCAGGCGGACCTGGCGACCTTCCCGATCCGGTTCGACCTGTGGGGGTTCTGGAGCGTCATCGCGGTGGCGGCGCTGGTGGTGCCGTTCTTCGTCAACGACTACTGGGAGCAGGCGATCTTCCTGCCCTTCTTCATCTACGCGCTGGCGGCGCTGGGGCTGAACATCCTGACCGGCTATTGCGGTCAGCTCTCGCTCGGCACCGGCGGCTTCATGGCGGTGGGCGCCTACGCCAGCTACAAGCTGATGACCTCGTTCCCCGGGCTCGACATGATCTCGATCGTCCTGATCTCGGGCGCGATCACGGCGGCGGTGGGGGTTTTCTTCGGCCTGCCCAGCCTGCGGATCAAGGGCTTCTACCTGGCGGTGGCCACCCTGGCGGCGCAGTTCTTCCTGATCTGGATGTTCAACAAGTGGGGCTGGTTCTACAACTATTCCGCCACCGGCATGATCGCGGCGCCGGAGCGCACCATGTTCGGTTTCGCCATTACCGGGCCCTACTCCAAGCCGGCGGTGACCTACCTGTTCTGCTTCGCCTTCCTGTTCGTCTTCGCCTGGGTGGCGCGCAACCTGGTGCGGGGGCGCATCGGGCGCTCCTGGATGGCGATCCGCGACATGGACATCGCGGCCGAGATCATCGGGGTCAATCCGCTGATGAGCAAGCTGTCGGCGTTCGCGGTGTCGTCGTTCTATATCGGCATGGCGGGCGCGCTCTACTTCGCGCTGTGGAAGGGCGCGGCCGAGGGCACCGAGGCATTCCCGATCGAACTTTCGTTCCGGGTGCTGTTCATGATCATCATCGGCGGGCTCGGTTCGATCCTCGGCTCGCTGATCGGGGCCGCCTTCATCGTGCTGCTGCCGGTGGTGTTCAAGGTTCTGTTCGTCGAGTACTGGGGCTGGCCGACCGACATCGCCACCCATGTCCAGGTCATCCTGCTCGGTGCCCTGATTATCGGATTCCTGATTGCGGAACCGCATGGAATTGCCGCACTATGGCGAACCGCGAAGGAGAAACTGCGCCTCTGGCCCTTCCCGCACTGAGGGGCCGGCGGTATCACAAGGCCCCGACAACGGGGTGCAACATAGTCCGAATCCAGGGAGGACAGGACATGAAACTGACCAAACTCGCAATCGCCGCGGCGACCGCGATAGCGGTGGCGGCGCCGGCCTTTGCCGGCGAGCTGGTGTTCCCGCTGCTCAGCTACCGCACCGGTCCCTACGCGCCGAACGGCATTCCCTTCGCCGACGGCGTGGCCGACTACTTCCACATGCTCAACGGGCGCGACGGGGGCATCGGCGGCGTCAAGATTCGCGTGTTGGAATGCGAAACCGCCTACAACACCGACAAGGGCGTCGAGTGCTACGAGTCGACCAAGCCCGAAGGCGCGCTCTACTACCAGCCGCTGTCGACCGGCATCACCTACCAGCTGATCCCGAAGGTCACCGCCGACGGCATTCCGCTGCACTCGATGGGTTACGGTCGCACTTCGGCCGCCAACGGCAAGGTTTTCCCGTGGATCTTCAACTTCCCGGGCACCTACTGGGACGCCGCCTCGATCATCGTCAAGCACATCATCGCCGAGGAGGGCGGCTCGATCCAGGGCAAGAAGATCGCGCTGGTCTACCACAACTCGGCCTATGGCAAGGAGCCGATCCGGACCCTCGAGGTATTGTCGAAGAAGCACGGCTTCAAGCTGATCCTGCTGCCGGTCGACCATCCGGGACAGGAGCAGAAAGCAACCTGGTTGCAGGTCCGCAAGCAGAAACCCGACTACGTGCTGCTCTGGGGCTGGGGCGTGATGAACCAGGTCTCGATCAAGGAAGCCGCCGCGATCCGGTTCCCGATGGACCACTTCATCGGCATCTGGTGGTCGGCCTCGGAGCACGACGTGCTGCCGGCGGGCGACGCCGCCGACGGCTACAAGGGGCTCGCCTTCCACGGCGCCGGCAGGGGCTGGCCGGTCTTCGACGATATCCAGCAATACGTTGTCGACAAGGGCATCGCGGCGGGCGACGGCTCGAACATCGGCACGGTGCTCTACAACCGCGGCATGATTTCGGCCGTCTGGGCGGCCGAGGCGGCCCGCACCGCGCAGGAGATCCACGGTGTCGCGGAGATCACTCCGGCGATGATGCGCGACGGCTTCGAGGCGCTGGACGTCGACCAGAAGCGGCTCGCCGAACTGGGCCTCGGCGGCTTCACCGTGGCGGTGAAGAACACCTGCGCCAGCCATGGCGCCCCGGGCCTGGGCGCGATCCAGCAGTGGGACGCCAAGGCGAAGTCCTGGTCGATCATCACCCCCTACATGGAGGCCGACCGCGAGGTGGTCGACGCCCTGATCGCCGAGGACAG
>JACZTQ010000428.1 GCA_022573605.1 Pseudomonadota bacterium
GCCTCAGCCGCCGCCGATCACCGGAACGGGGCCGGGGCCGGTTGCGAACGCCGTCGTCGTGATGCTGTTCACCTCGGCCGTGAGCGCGCCCACGCCGGCGCCATAGATTGCATAGATCGCGATGATCCCGCCGACCAGGGCCGCCGAGGACAGGGTAATCCAGTCGACCGTGACCGCGCCGGCGTCATTGCTTCCGAAACGCCGAAAGAACTCCGTGAACGGACCCATTGAAACCTCCTGCGGAGCAATGCTCCATGCGTTGGACACTGGGGGAGTGGCGCTACTCTTGGCGACCTGCCTCGCCGTGAGGCCGGAATGGCGGAAAGCCGTCAGCCCCGGCCCGGCTGGAGTGCGAAACAACGAACAGACAATGATTCCCTGCAAGAATACGCCTTGTTGCTTTGGTTGTGTATAAAACTTATGCTTCGCTATATTTGTAACCGAAGAGAAATAACCCGGAAAACCAATCGCGCAAAAGTTGATCGACAGGCGATCCCTTGCGGGTCTCCACCCGCTATTTGGAACCGTTTTTCCCCAACGGACGGAAAAACCGGCTGATTCCGTGCATGGTCTTGTCCCAGTAATAGGGCGCCCAGACGATCTCGAACACCGCCTTCCAGGCCGCCACCGCGCCCAGGGTCCAGTAGAACGGCAGCACCGGCACCCAGATCAGCAGCCCCTTGGTGCCGCGCCGCACCATCGCCAGCACGGCGCAGCCCAGCATCACCGCCTGGCCGATCGCCAGCGACGCGCCCAGCGGCCACAGCGCCCAGCCCGGCATCGCCTCGCCCCAGATGGTGCGCCCGGTGATCGCCCCGCCGATCACCGCGATCCAGAACAGCGGCATCGCCAGATAGGTCGCCGCCGCCCCCAGGAACAGCACGTTCAGGGCGAGAAAACCGCGCAGCCCCAGGTCGCGCCACAGCCGCAGCGGCGAGCGCATATGGCTGAGCCAGGTCAGCAGATAGCCCTTCAGCCAGCGCGAGCGCTGGCGGATCCAGGGGCCGGCGCGGCAGTTCGCCTCCTCCTGGGTGACCGAGGCCAGCACCTCGCAGCGCATCCCGCGCCGCGCCAGCCGCATCCCCAGATCGGCGTCCTCGGTCACGTTGTGGGCGTCCCAGCCGCCGAGCCGCTCCAGCGCCGAGCGGCGGAAATAGACCGAGGTGCCGCCCAGCGGGATCGGCAGCCCGAGGCGCTGGAAACCGCCCAGCAACACCTCGAACCAGATCGAGAACTCGAGCTGGAAACAGCGCGAGATCCAGTTCTCGGTGGCGTTGTAATAGGACAGCTGGCACTGCACGCAGGCCACCTCCGGGGGCGCCGCGCGCAGGTGTTCGGCGACCCGGCGGAGCTGGTCCGGGTCGGGCCGGTCCTCGGCGTCGAGGATGCCGACGATCTCGCCGACGGCGAAATCGAGGGCAAAATTCATCGCCCGCGGCTTGGTCCGGGGCTCGCCCTCGGGCACCACCACGGGCACGATCCAGCCCGGCAGGTCGAGCGCCGCCACCGCCGCGCGGGTCTCGGCGTCGCTCTCCTCCAGCAACAGCTTCACGTCCATCAGCTCGGGGGGATAGTCCAGCGCCATCAGCGCCCGGGTGATCTCGCCCACCATCCCGGCCTCGCGGTAGAGCGGCACCATCAGGGTCACCACCGGCAGCGGGCGGCGCGCCGCCAGTTCGATCGTGCCGGGCTCCGCCTCGGGCGCCGCCCCCGATTCTGGCGGCGCCCTTCGCAGCCCGGCCCCCAGCGCCAGCAGCCGCAGCACCGTGGTCGCCGCGTTCAGCACCAGCAGCGTGCCCAGCGCCAGGGCCAGCCCGACGCCGCCGCCGAAGATCATCCCCAACACCGCCGCCACCACCACCAGCGCCGCCGCCGTGCGCGCCCAGCCGAGGCTGCGCACACTCTCGCTCAGCGCGGTGCGCTCCGCCGCCCGCTTCGCCAGCGGCGCGCCCAGCACCCGGCCCAGCGCCGCGTCGAGCTGGCGCGCGGGAGCCACCGCGATGGCCCCGCCGGCCTCACCCAGCGCGCTCAGCGCCGCTGTCGCGCT
>JACZTQ010000429.1 GCA_022573605.1 Pseudomonadota bacterium
ACATAGTCCGCCCCCGCCCGCCCCAGTCCGGATCGATGGTCATGCCGAGAAAGCCGAGCTCGCCCAACTCGGTGATGATCTCCGGCTCGATAACGCCGGCCTTCTCGCGCGCCCGCGCCGTCGGGGCGAGGCGCTCCCGCGCGTAGGTTCGCGCCATGTCGCGGATCATCACCTGCTCGTCGGTCAGCATCATTTCTTCTCCGGTTTCTCGCCCACCGGCCCGCCGGCCTTCTTCCAGCCACCGAAGCCGTCGTCGATGTGCGAGACCCCTTCCAGCCCCATGTCCTGCGCCGCCTTGGCCGACAACGCCGAGCGCCAGCCGGAAGCGCAATAAAACACAAACCGCCCACCGCTTTGAAACTGCGGCTTGGCGTAGGGGCTCTCCGGATCGATCCAGAACTCCAGCATGCCGCGCGGACAATGGAAGGCGCCGGGGATCATGCCGTCGCGGGCCAGCTCGCGCGGGTCGCGCAGATCGACGAAGGTAACCCCGTCGGCCCCGTGCAGCGCGATGGCTTCGGCGGCGGGCATATGGTCAACGATTGCATTAGCTTCGGCGACCATCTCCTTGACGTGTTTCATGTTTCACTCCATCTCGATCGCCACCGCCGCGCCCTCTCCGCCACCGATGCACAGGCTGGCAATGCCCCGCTTGTCGCCGCGTTCCTCCATCGCGTGCAGGAGCGTCACGATGATCCGCGCGCCCGACGCCCCGATCGGATGCCCCAATGCGCAGGCCCCGCCGTTGACGTTGAGCTTCTCGCGCGGCATTCCCAGCTCGGCCATCGCCACCATCGGCACCACCGCGAAGGCCTCGTTGACCTCCCACAGATCGATATCCTCGGCCGACCAGTTCAGCCGCATCATCAGTTTTTGCATCGCCGGCACCGGGGCGGTGGTGAACCAGCCCGGCTCCTGCGCGTGGCTGGCATGACCCAGGATACGCGCGCGCACCTCCAGCCCGCGCCGCTCGGCCTCGCTCTGGCGCATCAGCACCAGCGCCGCGGCGCCGTCGGAGATCGACGAGGCGTTGGCCGCGGTCACCGTGCCGCCCTTCCTGAACACCGGCTTCAGGGCCGGGATCTTGTCGGGCCGGGCGTTGCGGGGCTGCTCGTCGGTCGCCACGGTGACCGCGCCCTTGCGGGTCTCCAGCGTCACCGGAGCGATCTCGGCCTCGAAGCGGCCCTCTTTCTGCGCCGACAGCGCCCCGTCCAGCGAGGCCAGCGCATAGGCGTCCTGGGCCTCGCGGCTGAACTGGTATTTCTCGGCGCAGTCCTCGGCGAAGCTGCCCATCAGGCGGCCCTTGTCATAGGCGTCCTCAAGTCCGTCGAGGAACATGTGATCGACCGCTTGCGTGTGCCCCAGCCGCGCCCCGCCGCGCATCTTCGGCAACAGGTAGGGGGCGTTCGACATGCTCTCCATGCCGCCCGCGACCACCACCCGCCCGTTGCCGGCGATCAACTGGTCATGGGCGATCATCACCGTCTTCATGCCCGAGCCGCACATCTTGTTCAGGGTTGTGGCCGGCACCCCCTTGGGCAGCCCGGCGCCAAAGGCGGCCTGGCGCGCCGGGGCCTGGCCCTGCCCGGCCGACAGCACGTTGCCCATCAGCACCTCGTCGACGTCGTCGGCGCCGACCCCGGCCCGCTCCAGCGCCGCCCGGATCGCGACCGCGCCAAGCTGGCTGGCGCTGGCCCCGGCCAATTCGCCCTGAAAGCCGCCCATCGGGGTGCGCGCGGCGCCGACGATGACGATGGGGTCGGACATGGCGGTTCTCCCTCCAGTTAGTGAACGCTCGTTCAATTAATGCCCAAGATGCGGAGTCCACCACCCCTTGGCAAGCGATTATACCGCGCCGCCCCCGCCGATTTCGCCCCCCACTCCCTCTGGGAGGGGGGTCGGGGGGGAGGCTGCGGCGGCGCCGCCGGGCGCGGTGCGGCAGGAAGCGCCGGAGCAGGCCGTTGGTATCATACCACCTCTACCGCCGCGCGCCCTGGCTGTAGTGCAACAGGTTGAAGCCGCACAATCCGCGATGCACCGGCCCCCA
>JACZTQ010000430.1 GCA_022573605.1 Pseudomonadota bacterium
GGCCGCCGCCAGCACCTCGCTCAGGGCGCCGAGGGCGCATTCGGGGTGATAGACGGAATCGCTCAGCGCCCGGGCGCGCGCGCCCATTTCCACGCCGCGCCGCGGCGCCGCGCGCAGGGCCTCGATCTCGGCCCGCCAGCGCTCGGGCCGCTCGACATCGAGGCTGACCCCGATCCTGTGGTCGGCCAGCCCGCGCGCCAGCGCGCCGTCGGGCTTGCCGAGGAACAGGGTCGGGCGGCCCGCGGCCATGATGCCGTAGAGCTTCGACGGGCTGAGCAGACCCTCGCAGGCAGGCTCGAGGCTGACCAGATGCAGATCGGCCAGCGAGAGCGAGAGCGAGAGATCCTCGCGGCTCTGATAGGGGCGGATCTGGATGTTGCTGGCGCCGGTCTCGGCGATCAGCCGCTCGATCTGCACCAGCCCCGAGCCGCCGCCGATAAAAAGCCAGGCCAGACCCGGCAGGTCATGGGTGCGGCGCACCAGATCGGCCACCTTCGCGGCCATGTGGGCGCGCCCGAGATTGCCCGAATAGCAGATCACGAAGGCGCCATCGAGCCCCCAGTCGGCGCGCAGCGGATTGTTGTGGTAGGTGACCGGGAGCAGCCCGGCGTCGCCCCAGTTGTGGATCACCCGAATGCGCCGGGGATCGACGCCCTGGCGGGTGAGTTCCCCGGCCATCGACTCGTTGATGGCGATGTTCATCTCGGCGCCCAGCAGCGAGCGGTTGCGCAGCCAGCGCAGCGCCCGGCCGAACCGGCCCCGGGCCAGCGAGATGCCGAGGGCGGCGGCGAATTCCGGGAACAGGTCCTGGTTCCAGGTCACCACCCGCGCGCCCTTGAGGCCGGCGACGATCCAGGTGATCACCGAGATCAGCGGCGGATCGGTCTTGACCAGGATCACGTCGCCGCGCCGGGTCGCCCGGAACACCGCCACCAGGGCCGAGAGGTAGAAGGTGAGGTAGTCGAGCGCCCGCCCGGCCAGGCCGCCGCGCCCCATGCGCCCCATGCGCGAAGTCCAGACCCGCCTGATATCGACCCCGTCCCTGATCTCGCGCGCCGGCAGCCGCTGGCCCGGATCGTCATAGAGCATCCGGCTGGCGATCACCGTCACCGGCCGCCCTTACCCGCAAGATGGATCATCAGATCGGTCAGGAGCTGGCTGGTCGCTGAATGATCGGGCCAGTAGAACCGGTTGACCGCGATCACGCGGGTCGCATCGGGTGCAGGTTTTCTCATCGTCCGGCTCCGCGGCTAAACTGGTCAGTACCGGTAATGGCGCAGTTAGGGTAACAGTGCGGTTAACGATCGGGCGGTTTGTCATTGCGCCAGCGCCCGGAACGGCGCGCCGGCGTAGGTCATCCGGATGCCGTCCTCGAGCGCGATCGACGCCGACCAGCCGAGCGCGTCGAGCCGGGCGCCGTCGAGCAGCTTGCGCGGGGCGCCGCCGGGCTTGGTCAGATCCTTCTCGAGCACGCCGTCGAGCCCGACCACGCGCATGATCAGGCGCGCCAGGTCCTCGACGGTGACCTCGCTGCCGGAGCCGATATTGATCTGGCCGGCGTCGGAATAGACCGCCATGAGATGGACCAGGGCATCGGCGCAGTCGTCGACATGCAGGAACTCGCGCCGCGCCGTGCCGGCGCCCCAGATTTCCAGCGTGTGCTTGCCCGCGCGCATCGCCTCGTGCGCTTTGCGCAACAGCGCCGGCAGCACGTGGGAGGTGGCCAGGTCGTAATTGTCGCCGGGACCGTAGAGATTGGTCGGCATCGCGGCGATGAAGTCGCGGCCGTATTGCCGGCGGTAGGCCTGGCAGAGCTTGATCCCGGCGATCTTGGCCACCGCGTACCACTGGTTGGTCGGCTCGAGCGGCCCGCTCAGCAGCGCGTCCTCGGGGATCGGCTGCGCCGCGTCCCTGGGGTAGATGCACGACGAGCCGAGGAACAGGAGCTTCTCGACCCCGATCCGGTGGGCGCCGTGGATGATGTTGGCCTCGATCATCAGGTTGTCGTAGAGGAACTCCGCCGGCGCGGTGTCGTTGGCGAGGAT
>JACZTQ010000111.1 GCA_022573605.1 Pseudomonadota bacterium
TGTTGCCCAGGCTGTCGCCGTGCTCGACCGTGCCCGCCAGCACGTAGGTGATGGTCTCGATGCCCCGGTGCGGGTGCCAGGGAAAGCCCTTGAGGTAATCCTCCGGCCGCTCGTTGCGGAAATCGTCGAACAGCAGGAACGGGTCGAGCTCCGAGGTGTCGCCAAAGCCGAAGGCCCGGTGCAGATGCACCCCGGCGCCTTCCATGGTGGGCCGCGCCGCCTCGATCCGCTTGACCGGTCTGATCGACATGCTCTCTCTCCTTCTCGTGCCGCCGCCGCCAATACTTAGAGCAAGTTCCACCCGGGTAGAACCACTCAGCCGCTTGCGCCCCCCTCTCCCTCTGGGCTTCGCAGGGGACCGTGGCCGCAGATGCGGCCGCGTAAGCCCCGGAGAAGGGGACGGGGGGGAGGCTGCGGCGGTGCCATTGAGCGCGGCGGCGCCACCAGGTTATGCCCTATTTCTTCCACCGGCTCGGTTTCGGCGGCAACGACTTGAGGTAGGCGGCGATGGCCTCGCGATCCCCGGCGGTCAACCTCGCCATGCTCTCCTGCACCAGGGTCATGACACCGCCGAAGGTCTCGAAGTCCGGCAGCAGCCCGGTCTCGAGCGCAATCGTGATATCCCTGACCGACCAGTCGCCGATGCCGTCCTCGTGCGGCGTGATGTTGGGAATGAAGTCCTTGCCTTTGCCTTCGGGGCCCTCGGGCGCCGGGCCGCCCGAGAACGCCCACTCGGCCTCCGGCCCGCCAAAGAGGTCGCGCGGCGTGTGGCACTCGCCGCAATGGCCCGGACCGTTGACCAGATAAGCCCCCCGGTTGACCTGCGGACCGGCGCCCGGAATGGGGCTGAACGGCGCATAATCCATGTAGAGCGCCTTCCACAGCCCGAGCCCGCGGCGCAGCCGGAACAGCAACGGCAGATCGTGCGCCGGGGCATCACTGGCCACGGCGGGCAAGGTGTCGATGAACGCCTTCAGGTCGACCACGTCGCCAAGCGTCATGCGCTGATACGACATATACGGGAATGCCGGATAGTAGTGGCGGCCCTCCGGCGACACCCCGCGCATCACCGCATTGACGAATGCAAGCGTGGTCCAGCCGCCGATGCCATGGGTCTCGTCGGTCGAGATGTTGGGCGCGTAGAACGTGCCGAACGGGCTCTTGAGGCCAAGACCGCCGGCCAGCCTGAGCTTGTCGTCGCCCTTGGCGCCGGGGGCGGCATGGCACGAGGCGCAGCCAGCGGCATGGAAGACATACGCGCCCCGGACCGGGTCGCCGCCACGGTCCGGCAGATCGCCGGCGGCGATGGTCCGCGGCATGGTCAGCAGCCAGAACACAACCGCTCCCGCCGCGCCAAGCAGGAATGACGCGATCAGGAATTTCCGCATGACGGCGCCTTCCAGGAATTGGGCCGGAATTCGGCAATCGTCACCAGATCAGCTCTTCAGGACGTGGACTCCCTCCGCTCAGAAATCCTTGTGCCGGAACGGCTTGTGGCAGCCGCCGCATGATTTGCCGAGGTCACCGACCGCGGCCGCGAGCGCCGGCTGTCCGTCGCCCGCCACCTCGGCCAGCGCAGCAACCGCCGCCCGCCAGTCATCGAACGCCGCTTCGAACTTGGCCCGATCCTGCCAGATATCGGCCTTGGCGCGGGTCTTCCCGGGACGGTCGGCCTTCGACGTGCCGTCCAGGAACAAACCGGTCACCGGATACTGCGAAATGGCTTTCAGATTCGCCGCGTGGGTCGTTGCTGCTTCGGCGTCATAGGCGATCTCGCCCTTGGCCATGCCGAACAGCGGCCCGGCCTCCCAGACCACGAGCTTCATATATCCCTGGCGGGTCGCGATCGCCTTGTCCTCGGTGTCCGCCTGGCTTTGAGTCACGGCAATCATCGATCCAAGGAGCACGGCGGAACATACCGCCACGGCGCTCAGGATTTTCCGGTTTCTGGACATTTGCATCCCCTTTATCCATTTTTGTGTTCGGTTCCGATCAGCAACGCCGGTCAAACTATATGACAAAGGCCATGGTGCCAATTCACGTCGTCATGAGTGGATCAGTTAACCGGTGTGAAGCCATTGGCGGGGACCACCGCATCGCCCTCACCGCTGAGCTGACATACCAGCCGCGATGTCCGCTTCTTCTGCGATTTCGTCCGGTGGCATGGCGCCTGCCTGCACCGACGGCAGCGCAAACCGAAACATGGAGGATGAGACCGATCTCGTCGAGCCCCGTTGGCGCACACTGCGCACTCCTTGAACAGCCTCAATCCTGAAATTTCCGCCGTGGCCAGTTTTGTGGTATGCTCTCGCCCGATTAGAGAGCGGTTTTCGAGGCTGACGATTCGGATCGGACCAGATCGGCCGGGAGGCCGAAATCTCTCTCAATCGGAAGACATCGGACCAGAAACCTTTGGGAGGTGAAAATGTTGCTTCGTTCCATGCTGGCACTGGCGATTGTCGGAATGTTCACAACGCCTGCACTGGCGTTTCATTGCCCGGCCGACGCTTCGGCGATCGACGGCGCAATGAGCAAAATGCAGTTGGACGACGCGGCCCGTGCCACGGTGCAGTCGCTCCGCGATGAAGGAATGGCGCTCCACGGGGCCGGTCAGCATAAAGATGCGGTTGGCAAGCTCGCCGAAGCGATGCGGATTTTGCTGAGCGCCAACTGAACGGTTACGGCCCGGACGGCGTGACGCGCGTCGCTTGCGGCGCGACGGCTTGGCCATGCGCTGAACACCTGTCTTCGGCGTCCCGATCAGATGTTCGATATGGCTGCCGCCCGGCGGGCTGAATGATCCGGATATGCGAGGCCCGCTCCGGCCCGCCGCTCCGGCTTGCCCTTCCCTCACCGCTCCAGCTTCGTCACCAGCCGCCCGATCATTTCCAGGCATTGCCGCAACTGCTCCACCGCGACGAACTCGTCCGCCTTGTGGGCCTGGCCGATCGAGCCCGGCCCGCAGACCACCGCCGAGATGCCCTGGCGCTGGAACAGCCCGGCCTCGGTGCCGAACGCGACCAGGCCGCGAGTGTTGGAGCCGGTCAGCTCGGCGACCAGTTCGCAGGCCTCCGACCCCGGCACCGGCTCCAGCCCGATCACCTCGCCGATCACCTCGGTCTCGATGCTGGCCTCGGCGTGGACCGCCCGCATTGCCGGCAGCAGGGTGCCGGCCACAAAGCTGCCGATCTCGCGCTTGACGAAATCGATGTCGGCCTCGACCACCGGGCGCACCTCCCAATCGAGCTCGCAATGGTCGGCGATCACGTTGTGGGCGACGCCGCCCCGCATCCCGCCGAGCTGAACCGTGCTTTCCGGCGGCTCGAAGCGCGAGCCCGGCGGCCTGCGCGCCAGCAGTTCCTGGCGCAACTCCAACAGCCGCCCGGCATAGCGCACTGCGTATTCCACCGCGCTGACGCCCAGTGCGGGGGCCGCGCTGTGCCCGGCCAGCCCGCTGAACCGGGTGGTGTATTCGCAGCACCCCTTGTGGCCCTCGATGACCCGCATCTCGGTCGGCTCGCCGATGATGCAGATGCCGGGGCGTCGCCCCGAGGCCGCCAGCGCCTTCAGCATCACCGGGGCGCCGAGACAGCCGACCTCCTCGTCATAGCTCAGGGCGAAATGCACCGGGCGCTTCAGATCGGCGCGCGCGATGCGCGGCGCCAGCGCCAGGGCGCAGGCGATGAACCCCTTCATGTCGCAGGCGCCCCGCCCATGGATCAGCCCGTCGCGCTCGACCGCGATGAACGGGTCGCTCGACCAGTCCTGGCCGGCGACCGGCACCACGTCGGTGTGGCCGCTGAGCACGACGCCGCCGTCGATATCGGGCCCGATGGTGGCGAACAGGTTGGCCTTGGCCCCGGTCGCGTCGCGGCTGATCTCGCAGCGCGCGCCCAGGGCCTCCAACCGCCCGGCGCACCAGTCGATCAGGTCGAGGTTCGTAACGGCCGAGACCGTCGGGAAGGCGATCAGGTCGGCCAGGATGGCGCGGGTGTCGTCGAGTGTTCCGTCAAGCCCGCTCATGGCTTGACGAACAGCTTGCGCGGATAGTCGGCCAGGCACTCGGCCGGGCCGTCGGCGCGGATCAGCAGGGGCTCGGTGATCTCCAGCCCCCAGTCCTCCATCCACAGCGCCGGCATGAAATGGAAGGTCATGCCGGTCTCCAGCACGGTTTCGTCCTCGGGCCGGATCGAGAAGGTCCGCTCGCCCCAGTCGGGCGGATAGCTCAGCCCGATCGGATAGCCGCAGCGCCCCTCGCGGGCGATGCCGTGCTTTGCGAGCACCCGCTGGAAGGCCCGCGCCACGTCGCCCGCGGTGTTGCCGGGGCGGGCCGCGTCGATGCCCGCCTCGATGCCCTCCAGCACCGCCTCCTCGGCCGCCAGCAGGTCGGCCGGCGGGGTGCCGAGATAGACCGTGCGGCAGAGCGGCGCGTGATAGCGCCGGTAGACCCCGGCGATCTCGAAGAAGGTGCCCGCGCCGGTCTGGAACGGGCTGTCGTCCCAAGTCAGATGCGCCGCGCTGGCGTCCTTGCCGGTCGGCATTAGGGGCGCGATGGCGGGGTAGTCGCCGCCGAAGCTGACGCCTTCGTGTGAAGCCCCCCAGAGCCCGGTATGGTAGATCTCGGCGGCGACCTCGTTCTTGCGCTTGCCGGGCTCGACGATCTCGAGGATGCGCGCGTGCATGCGCTCGACGATCCGGGCGGCGCGGCGCATGTAGAGGATCTCGGTCTCCGATTTTACCGCCCGGCACCGGTTGACCAGCGCGGTGGCGTCGACAATGCGACTGTCCGGCAGGGCTGCCGTCAGCACCGCATGCGCCCGGGCCGAATAGTAGTAGTTCTCCATCTCGACCCCCAGCGCCTTGCCGCCCCAGCCGCGCTCGCGGATCAGGGCGGCGAGGTGGTCCATCGGATGGCGCTCGGTCGACATCACGAAATGGTCCGGGTAGCCGATGATGTCGTCCTCGGCGATGTAGCAGGTGCGCAGCGCCCCGATGGCGTCCATCGCGCGGCCCCAGAACAGCGGCGCGCCCTCGGGTCCGACGATCACGCCCTGATGGACATAGAAGCTCCAGCCGTCATAGCCGGTCAGCCAGGCCATGTTCGAGGGATCGCAGGCAAACAGCACCTCGATCCCGGCGGCCGCCATCGCGGTGCGGACACGCGCCAGGCGCGTGGCATATTCGGCGCGGGTGAAGGGCAGATCGACATCGGGCATCGGCAAGACCTCCGGGAGAGGGCGTCCCCCTTCCACCGCATCTCATGGCAGGGATTGGCGCCGATCAAGCGAATTTTTGGCCGCGTCCCGGGCCCTGCACAACAGAAGCCGCGAACATGCGTCTTTGGCCGGGGTCGGGTTCGCGGTATGTAGACCTCGCGAACACGGCGCCGGGCAATGCGGCCGCCAACCTGGGGAGACCGATCATGTCCGACACGTCGAGAACCGCCGTCGTCACCGGGGCCGCGCGCGGCATCGGGCGCGCCATCGCCGAGCGCATGGCCACCAGCGGCTGGCGGGTGGTGCTTGCCGATATCGACGAAGGCGCGGCGCGGGACGCCGCCGATGCCCTCGCGGATTCGGGGGCAACGGCGCTCGCCCACCGGGTCGATGTCACCGACCGCGCGAGTGTCGCCGGCGCAATCGACAAGGCCGTCACCGCGTTCGGGCAACTGGATGTGCTGGTGAGCAACGCCGGCATCATGGACCGGGCGCCCTTCCTCGAGATGACCGAGGAATTCTGGCACCACGTGATCGACACCAACCTGACCGGCACGTTTCTCTGCGGCCAGGCCGCCGCCCGGCAGATGATCGCCCAGGGAACCGGCGGGCGGATTGTCAATGTCGCCTCGAACTCGGGGATATTCGGCGGCCGGGGCCGCGCCGCCTACGGGGCCAGCAAGGCCGGGCTGATCAACCTGACCCAGACCATGGCGATCGAACTGGCCGAACACGACATTCTGGTCAACGCGGTGGCGCCGGGTCCGACCAAGACCAGCGACAAGCAACCGGACGAGCCCTGGCCCAGCGTCAAGGCCCGGATGCCGCTGGGGCGCTGGGGCCGGCCCGAGGAAATCGCCGCCGTCGTCATGTTCCTGGCCTCGGAGGAGTGCAGTTTCACCACCGGCCATGTCTGGTGCGCCGATGGCGGCTACACCATCGCCGGCATCATGGAGGGCTGAGAAGCCTGAGCCCTACAACGGCGATTGCGTCCGCGCCACCAGCCTGTGCGTCGCGCCCGGATGCACCAGGCGGGCCCTGGTGATCGCGCGCCCGTCGATCCAGGTCCGCCGCTCGACCACGAACACCGCCGCACCGGGGGCCAGC
This sequence comes from Pseudomonadota bacterium, assembly GCA_022573605.1. GTDB lineage: Bacteria > Pseudomonadota > Alphaproteobacteria > Rhodobacterales > Rhodobacteraceae > Thermohalobaculum. Next base: position 6,324 of record JACZTQ010000111.1, read on the forward strand.
CCCAGCAGCTCCGCCTCCGCCGCATTGGCGTTGGCGGCCGAGAACACATGCTCGACCCGGCTCAGCGGCATCGCCCGGATCAGCCAGTCGTTCGGGCCGGTGGCGGCAAAATCCACCTTCCGCGCGGCCGGCACCACGTCGAGGTTGATCCAGCGCTCCTCGATCTGATGCACACTTGCGCCGGCCCAGTGGCGGCAGCGCAGGTGCAAGGCCCGCGCGCGCGGGCCCAACCCCAGCGCCGCCCGGACCTGGCGCGGCGGCACGGCGATGCGCCGGGCCAGCAACTCGTAGCGGTATTCGGCCCCGGTCGCCTCGATCTCGGCCCGCACCGAGGGCACCTCGACCGCCGCGTCGCGCGGGGTCGGGTCCAGTACCCTGGTGCCGGCCCGGCGGCGGCGCTCGACCACCCCGGCCCCGGCCAGCTCGCGCAAGGCCCGGTTCACCGTGACCCGGGCGCAGCCGAACTCCCCGGCCAGCGCCGCCTCGCCCGGCACGGTGTCGCCCGGCGCCAGCTCGCCGCTGCGGATGCGGCCCAGGATCACCGCCTTGACGTCGAGATACGAGGTCCGGCTCACGCCGCGTCCCGCAATCGGGCCAGCACCGCCCGGTAGCGCGCCTCGACCGCCGCGCTTGCGTAGTGGCGCCCGTCCACCACCAGCCGCCGCCCGGCCGACCAGACATCGCACACCGCCCGGTCGTCGCCGGCGAAGATCCAGCCGTCCAGCGCCATGTCGCCGTCGAGCCCGGCCAAGGCCAGCGCCTCGCCGTCGAGGGTCATCAGGTCGGCCAGCCGCCCCGCCTCGATCGCCCCGGCATCGCGCCCGCAGGCCCGCGCGCCGCCGGCGACGGCGCCCTCGAACAGCACCCGCCCCGTTGAACCAGAACCCGTCGAGCCCGGCCCCGCCAGCACGGCGCGGGACCGCGCGCCGAGACGCTGTGAATATTCCAGCGTCCGCAACTCCTCGGCCAACGAAATCCGGATATTGGAATCCGACCCGATGCCGAACACACCGCCCGCCGCGCGGAACCGGACGCCGTCGAAAATCCCGTCGCCCAGGTTCGACTCGGTGATCGGGCACAGCCCCGCCACCGCGCCCGAGCGCGCCAGACCTTGCGTTTCGCCGGGCTGCATGTGGGTGGCGTGGATCACGCACCAGCGGGCGTCGAGCCCGGCCTGCTCCAGCAGCACCGCCACCGGCGGCCGGCCGTGGGCGGCGCTGACCTCCTCGACCTCGGCGACCTGCTCGGCGGCATGGATGTGGACCGGATCGCCGGGGCGCAGCGTCGCGGCTTCGCGCACCAGTTCCGGCGGCACCGCGCGCAGGCTGTGCGGGGCGACGCCGGTGCGCGCATCCGGGCCCAATGAGCCGACCGCCGCCGCCGCGCCCTCGACCAGCCGGGCAAAGGCATCGATGTCCTGGCAGGCGAACCGGGTCTGCCCGCCCTCCGGCGCCCGCCCGTCGCAACCGCCCCGCAGGTAGAGCACCGGCAGCAGCGTCAGCCCCAGTCCGGTCTCCGCCGCCGCCGCGGCGACCCGCGCGGCCATCTCGGCCATGTCGTCATAGGCGCCGCCGCCCGGCCGGTGATGCAGATAGTGGAACTCGCCCACCGCCGCGTAGCCCGCCTCGGCCATCTCGACCTGCACCTGGGCGGCGATGGCCTCGACATCGTCGGGGGTCAGCGCGCCGACAAAGCGGTACATCAGGCTGCGCCAGGTCCAGAAGCTGTCGCGGCTATCGGGTCCGCGCGCCTCGGTCATCCCGGCCATGGCGCGCTGGAAAGCGTGGCTGTGCAGGTTGGCGGGGGCGGGCAGCAGGATCCGCCCGGCCAGCCGCTCGTCGCCCGCCCCGGCCTGGGTATCGGCTTCAACGGCGGCGATCCGCCCGTCGTCGCCCAGCGTCACCCGCACGTCCCGCGCCCAGCCCCCGGCCAACAGCGCCCGCTCGGCAAACAGCATCTTCATCGTCGCTCAACTTCTCCACAGGTTCGGTATTGACGGAATATGTGCATACATATTACCCATATCGAAACCCGGCGCAACGCTGATCGGGAAGGATTCGCCGATGCCTGCCTACGCCCTGACCGAGCTTGCTGCCGCCACCATGATCGAGGGCGGCGCGCCCTACGGCCTGATCGAGGACGCGCTGATCGCCATCGCCGACGGCCGCATCGCCTGGATCGGGCCGCGCGCCGACGCCCCGCGCGAGGTCCGCGCCCTGCCCATTCACAAGCAGGGCGGCCGCCTCGCCACCCCCGGCCTGATCGACTGCCACACCCATATCGTCCACGGCGGCGACCGGGCGCGCGAGTTCGAGCTGCGTCTCGAAGGCGCCAGCTACGCCGAGATCGCGCGGGCCGGCGGCGGCATCCTCGCCACCGTCACCGCCACCCGCGCCGCCGGCGAGGACGCGTTGGTCGAGACCGCATTGGCGCGCCTCGACAGCCTGATCGCCGAGGGCGTCACCACGATCGAGATCAAGTCCGGCTACGGCCTCGATATCGGCACCGAACTGACCATGCTCCGCGCCGCGCGGCGCCTTGCCGCCAAGCGCGACATCGAGGTGGTGACCAGCTTCCTCGGCGCCCACGCCGTCCCGCCCGAATACCAGGACCGCCCGGACGCCTATATCGACGAGGTCTGCCTGCCCGCCCTCGACGCCGCCGCCGCCGAAGACCTGGCCGACGCCGTCGATGGTTTTTGCGAGGGCATCGCCTTCAGCCCCGACCAGATCGCCCGCGTCTTCGACCGGGCCGAGGAGCTGGGCCTGCCGGTGAAGCTCCATGCCGAGCAGCTTTCCAACCTCGGCGGCGCGGCGCTGGCGGCCTCCCACGGTGCGCTTTCGGCCGACCACATCGAATATCTCGACCGGGCGGGGGCGCGGGCGATGGCCGAGGCGGGCACCGTCGCGGTGCTGCTGCCCGGCGCCTTCTACACCCTGCGCGAGACCCAAAAGCCCCCGGTCGCGCTGCTGCGCGAGCTGGACGTGCCGATGGCGGTGGCCACCGACTGCAACCCCGGCTCGTCGCCGCTGACCTCGCTGCTGCTGGCCCTGAACATGGCCTGCACGCTGTTCCGCCTGACCCCGGAGGAGGCGCTGGCCGGCGGCACCCGCGTTGCCGCCGCTGCCCTCGGCCCCCGCGACCGGGGG
>JACZTQ010000431.1 GCA_022573605.1 Pseudomonadota bacterium
CGGACGCGCGATTTCATCGAGGGCGTCGCCGCCTTCCTGGAGAAGCGCGCCGCGCGCTACGAAGGGCGCTGAGGCTCTGGGCCGCCCGCGCGTGAGCTGCGTGGCGGTGCAAGGGGGCGGGGGCGGGGCCGCCGCGCCTCCCGCCGGGGTGCCCCCGTAGGGCGGAACTTGTTCCGCCATTCCGCCAACGCAACGGCGCATCAAGCTGCGCCCTACGCCAGGAAGTCCTCCGTCTCGACGCTCGGCATGTTGTTCATCGCGTCCAGCGCCCGGCCAGGTCCTTCACATCGGCCCAGTCGAAGTCGTCGCCGGCGGCCCCGGCGGCATCATAGACGTCGCGCACCGCGTCGATGATCTCAGCCCCCTGGAGAATGCCGTCGGAATTGTTGTCGATCAGGTCCAGGGTGTCGCCGAGCGTGGTCATCGCCGCCGCCAGATCGGCGGCGAAATCCACGCTGTCCGGATCGAGGCCGCAGGCCTCCACCGCGCCCTGCTCCAGCGCCGCCGGGTCGCGCACGTAGTTGACCACGTAGTTGACGTCGTCGCTGACCGCGTTGGCCCAGGCGGCGGTCTTGGCGCTGTCTTCGCCGCCGTCGGTCGATTGCAGCCGCAGCCACCAGTCGGTGTTCTCCAGCAACGCCTCGGCGTCGAGATCGGTGCCGGGATCGGTGAGGACGAAACTGAAGCTCTGCGCGATGCCCTCGCCGGCGCCGGGGTCTTGACGCCGCCGCCTCACCGGGGAAGCTGGGGCGATGGAGCCAGGCCACCTGAGATCACGGATCAGCGCCGCCCCGCTGCCCTTCGACCGGGACCGGGCGGGCGCCGTGGTGGCCGGTCTGGCGGGCGAGTTGCAGTCCGGCGCGATCGGCGAACTCTTGCTCGGCACCGCCGGCTCCAGCGCCTATCTCGGGCGGCTGATCGAGCGCCAGGGCGGCTGGCTGGCGGAGATCGCCGGCGAGGCGCCGGAGCAGACCATGCGCGGGCTGATCGGCGCCATCGAATCCGGGGCCGCCGAAGCGACCGGCAGCCGCGCCCTGGGCGTCCTGCTGCGCCAGGTCAAGTCGCGCGCCGCCCTGGTCATCGCCCTGGCCGATCTCGGCGGGGTCTGGAATCTGGACCAGGTCACCGGCGCGCTCACCGATCTGGCCGACAGCGCCTTGCAGGCCGCCTGCGGCTGGCTGCTGCGGGCCGAGGTCCGCAAAGGCCGCCTGCCCGGCCTGGGCGAGGACGATCTGGCCGGCGGCGCGGGTTATGTGGTGCTGGCGATGGGCAAGCAGGGCGCGCGCGAGTTGAACTACTCTTCCGACATCGACCTGATCTGCCTGTTCGACCAGGACCGCTTCGAGCCCGCCGACCTCGCCGCGGCCAAGGCGCGCTACATCCATGTCACCAGGCAGGTGGTGCGGCTGCTCTCCGAGACCACGGCCGAGGGCTATGTCTTCCGCACCGATTTGCGGCTGCGCCCCTCGCCCTCGACCACCCCGGTCTGCATGGCGCTGGAGGCGGCCGAGCGCTACTACGAATCGGTCGGGCGGACCTGGGAGCGGGCGGCGCATATCAAGGCCCGCCCGGCAGCCGGCGATCTGGCCGCCGGGGCGGCCTATCTCGACCGGCTCACCCCCTTCGTCTGGCGCCGCTACCTCGATTTCGCGGCGATCGACGACATCCACGAGATGCTGCGCAAGATCCGGGCCCAGAAGGGCCGCTTCAGCCCCGGCGCGATCCCCGGCTGCGACATCAAGCTGGGCCCCGGCGGCATCCGCGAGATCGAGTTCTTCGCCCAGACCAGGCAACTGATCTGCGGCGGCCGGGCGCCCGGTCTGCGGCTGCCGGCGACCCGGGGGGCGCTCGAGGCGCTGGCCGTGGCGGGCTGGATCGGCGCCGACACGGCCACCCTGCTGGGGGCCGATTACACCGCGCACCGCACCCTCGAGCACCGCTTGCAGATGATGGAGGACGCGCAGACCCAGATCTTCCCGAAAGCGGTCGAGGCGCGCGGCCGCCTCGCGGCGCTGTGCGGCTGGTCCGATAGCAGGGCC
>JACZTQ010000112.1 GCA_022573605.1 Pseudomonadota bacterium
GGATCGGCACGGTCGCCAGCCGGATGCCGCGCCGGAAGCTGGCCTCCGAGGCCGAGGAGTGCTCCATGATGATCACCATGGTCGGGCCGGAGCGCGACAGGCGCGGGTCCTGGAACGGCTTGTCCTTGACGCCGCGGGTGATCATCAGGCGGGCGTGGACGTTCCCGGTCATGGCGTTGGCGGCGGCGGTGGCGTCCAGCGCCGCCGTCACCCCGGCCCGGTCCAGACGGATGTCGAGATCGATGGCCTTGGCGGCCTCGAACAGCCGGTCGAGATGGGCGTCGAGAAAGGCCCATCTGGCGTTGTGGAGCCGGATGCCCTCCCAGACCCCGTCGCCGAGCAGGAAGCCGCTGTCGTAGACCGAGACCTTGGCCTGGTCGCGAGGCACGATGTCGCCGTCGAGATAGATCTTCAGCTCGGCGTTGCGGGCGTCGGCCTCGGCGTCGTGGGTGGATGTCTCGGGCATTTCGGTCTCCGAATCGCGGGGCGTGGCGCCCACCCTACCCCCGGGGCGGCGCCAGCCGCCATGCCCGGCCGATCGAGACCGGGCCGATCCAGACCTCGCCGTCCCTGAACCTGAACGTCACGTCGAGCTCGTCGCGGTCACCGCCGAGCAGGGCGACCAGTTCCAGCGCCGTCTCCAGCGCCCCGGCCATGTCGGCGCCGATGGCGCCGGAGCGCCGGGCCATGGCGATGATCTCGCGCCAGTGCCGCGCGGTCAGCTTGATCTTGCCCTTGGGGTAGCCGCGCTCATCGATCCTGATCTCGCCCCTGGCCTCGAGGCGGATCCGGCCCCACTGGAAGCCGGCGCGCCGTATCGTCATCGCCCTGAGCGCCAGGCGGCCGTCCTCGATCAGGTGGCGGTCGAGGGGCGCGTCGAACACCGCCGAGCCGTCGAAGGTGATGCGCTCGACCTCGCGCCCGGCCAGGCCGGTCGGGTCGAGGCGCGCCATCAACGGCTCGGGCAGCAGCACCCGCTCGGCCCGCAAGCTGATGGCGTAGCCGTCGTCGTTGACGCGCTCGGCGATGTCGGCAACCAGGCTGCCGGCCCGCGCGGTCCAGCCCGGCCCCGACCTTGGGCGGGCGCGGACATCGAGCCCGGCCACCTCGGCCGAGGCGTGGATCAGGCCGAACGCGGAATCGGGCCTCAGCGCCAGCGTTGCCGCCATCGTGGTGGAGGTGATCTCGGTGCGCTCGCCCGGAACGCTAAACGACTGGTCGCCGGGCCAGGTGACGGCGAAGCGGTTGGGGGCGAAGGTTGCGCTCTCGACCCGCAGCCAGGGTGCGCTCCAGGCCCAGCCGGTGCGCGGGTCGGCGAGGCGGATGCCGGCGATCTCGCGCTCGAGGCTGAGCGGGAAGCCGGCCAGGGCGATGCCGTCGTGCTCGGCCTGCCAGCCGGCGCGGGCGCGCTCGGCGAACCAGGCCGCCAGCGCCGCCTCCTGGCCCCGGGCCAGGGCATACCACCAGCCGGTCCAGGCCAGCGCGCCGAGGATCGCGGCGCTGATCAGAATACGGACGGTGCGCATCGCTTGGCGGGCTCTCTTTGCTGGGGTATCCCAGGGCGTTATAGGACAACCGGAGAGGAGGCGACAGCCGTGAATAATGACGGGTTCTGGGTCTTTGGCTACGGCTCGCTGATGTGGCGGCCGGGCTTCGACGTGGCCGAGACGCGGATGGCCCGGCTGGATGGCTACAAGCGCGCCTTCGCGCTGGTCTCGGTGCATTACCGGGGCACGCCGGAGCGCCCCGGGCTGGTGCTGGGGCTGGACTGGGAGCCGGACAGCGGCTGCACCGGCATGGCCCTGCGCATCGGCGCCGGCGAGGCCGACGAGGTGCGCCATTACCTGGCCGAGCGCGAGCTGGTGTCGCGGGCCTATTTCGAGGTGAGCCACCCGATCACCCTGCTGTGCCCGGGCCGCGATTCCGATCGGGGGGAGGGCGACAGCGTCGATGCGATCTGCTTCATCCTCGACCGCACCCATCCGCAATATGCCGGCGGCATGGCGCTGGAGGAGCAGGCGGCGGTGATCGGCGAGGCGGCCGGGCCGACCGGCACCAACCGCGACTACCTGTTCAAGACCGTGGCGCATCTCCGGGAGCTCGGGGTCGAGGACCCGGAGCTGTTCGAGCTGGAGCGGATCGTGCGGGAGCGGGTGGGGGCGTAGGGTGGGTCGTCCCGACCCACCATTTTTCGAGCCACCAAGGACGGTGGGTCGAAACGACCCACCCTACGGGTTGGTGCGGGAGCGGGTGGGGTGAGGGCGCGGGGGCGGGCTATCAGGTCCGCCCTAGCGCAGATATACCCCGAAGGCGCCCATGTGGCGCGAGACGACCTCGAACCAGCGCCCCGAGGCCCGCAGCTCGGCGAGACCCGCATTGACCAGGTCGAGATAGGCCCGGCCCTCCGCATCGCCCTTCGGCGCCACCACGTGCAGGGTCTGGGTCGAGGCCAGCGCGGCAACCTCGGCCACCCTTCCATCGAGGCCGAGCCTGGCGATGCCGGCCTCGGCGAGCGACTTGTTCAGCGTCACCACGTCGACCTCGCCCCGCATCAGCCAGGTGAAGCAGTCGGCCGCTTTCGGCGGGATGATCCGGGTCAGGTTCGGCTCGCGCAGGTCCTGCTGATCGAGGTCGAAGGTGAAGTAGCCCGCCGGACGGCACAGTTTGCGGCCGAACAGCTGGTCATAGGCGGTGGCGCCGGCCAGCGCATCGCCGGCCCGCACGTAGTAGCCGATGGCGACCTCGAACAGCGGATCGGAGAACGCGAACCCGGCGCAGCGCCGCTGCATCGACGCGCTCAGCCGGTCCGCCTTCGAGCAATCGGGCCGGTACCAGGGGAAGCCGAGATCGTAGGCGCCTTGGTCGAGCAGCCCGAGATGCGTCGGCCAGTCGTCGATGAAGGTGACCTCGACCTCGCGCTCCGGCGCGGCGCGGGCGATCGCCAGGCGGACCAGTTCGGTGATCATGCCGCCTTCGGGCAGGGCGCGGTGGGCGAAGGGAGCAAAATCGGACCCGGTGAGAAAGCCGATGCCGGTGCCGGCGGGCCGGATCGATGCGGCGGAGGCTACGGGGGCCGGCGCGTCCCCGCTCTCCCCGGCGCCGATGCCGAGCGCCAGGGCTTCGCGGCGGGTTCTCGGGCCGGCGCCGTCGAGACACGGGATCAACAGATCGTCACCGATCTCGATGCGCGAGATGTCGGGCAGGATGTCCCGGTTGGCGGCGAAGACGGCCTGGTAGTTGCCGTTGCCATAGGCCCGGGTGGCGATCCGGTGCAGGGTGTCGCCGGGAGCAACCCGGTAGAACGCGCCGCAGGCGATGCGCGCCCCGGCCCCGGCGTCGGGCCACGGGCCGGCGATGGCGGCCAGCAGGACCGCCAGGAACACGCCAGGCGCCGGCGCGCGAAGCGCCGGTCGGCGTTCCGATCGTCCTCATACCGGCATTGTCCACGCGGCTTGTAACATTTCGATGAACTCCCCCCAGGGGGCCCACTACCGGAGCCGCGACGCAGCGCCTAGCCGGCGGGTGCAACGACCAGCGTCATGCCGTCGGCGTCGGTGATCGACAGGGTCGCGCCGGCCTCGGGCGGCTCACCGCCGTTTCCGGGGCCACCGCCATCGGGGCCACCATCGGCGTCGACCAGCCGCGCCCGCCAGCGCACCCCGTCGATCTCGACCCAGCCGACCCCGGCGGAGAACGCTTGGGTGACCACCGCCTGGCGCCCGACCATCGCCGCCGAGCGCCGGTTCAGCCCGGGGTCGCCATCCTTCGGCTGATGCCGCCTGACGACGAGCCAGCCGATCACCGTGTAGAGCACCGACAGCAGCGCGAAGGTCAGCAGCTGCGAGGTGCCGGGCATGGTGGGGAAAATCGCCAGCCCGATGCCCACGGTGAAGGCGGCGAGTCCCAGCCAGAGCATGAAATAGGTGAAGGTGACGACCTCGATCGCGCCGAGGCCGAACGCCAGCGCGATCCACCACCAGGGCGAGGCGCCGTCGAGAAAGGCGAACAGGTCGAAACTCAACATGCGGTCCTCCTTGACTAACACGGGACTAACACGGGACTACCCCGATTTGGCGCCGATCGCCCTGGTCAGCTCGGCGACCCCGGCGACGGCCCCGGCGATGCCGACGGCATCGAGCGGGAGAAGCACGGTCTTGGAGTTGGGCGAGGCGGCGAGGTCGCGCAGGCTCTCGACATATTTCAGCGCCACGAAGTAGTTCAGCGCCTGCACGTCGCCGGCGGCGATCGCCTCGGAGACCACCTTGGTGGCCATGGCCTCGGCCTCGGCCGAACGCTCGCGCGCCTCGGCGTCGAGGAAGGCGGCCTGGCGGCGGCCCTCGGCCTCCTGGATCTGGGATTCGCGCAGACCCTGGGCCTGGAGGATGGCCGACTGCTTGTGGCCCTCGGCCTCGAGGATCTCGGCCCGCTTCTCGCGCTCGGCCTTCATCTGCTTGCCCATCGCATCGACGATGTCATCCTGCGGGCGCAGGTCCTTGATCTCGACCCGGGTGACCTTGACGCCCCAGGGGTGGGCCGCGTCGTCGATCACGTGCAGCAGCTTCGAGTTGATCATGTCGCGGTTCGACAGCACCTCGTCGAGTTCCATGGCGCCGATCACGGTACGGATGTTGGTCATCGCGAGGTTGGTCAGCGCCCGCTCCAGATCGCGCACCTCGTAGGAGGCCTGGGCGGCGTCGACCACCTGGTAGAAGGCGATCGCGTCGGCGTGCACCATGGCGTTGTCTTTGGTGATCACCTCCTGGCCCTCGATGTCGAGCACGGTCTCCATCATGTTGACCTTGGCGCCGACCGCGTCGATCAGCGGGATCATGAATCGCAGGCCCGGTTGCAGGGTGCGGGTGTAGCGCCCGAAGCGCTCGACGGTCCAGGTGTCGCCCTGGGGCACGGTGCGCACCGCCCGGCTGACGAGGATCACCGCGAAGATGATCAGGACGATGATGGCGATGCCGAAAACGCTGATGTTTTCCATTTCGGTGGTTCCCTTTTCCTGCCTCGGATCGTTACCTTGCGCGGGATTTACGCCAAGCACAACGATTTGGAAAGACCCGTTCTGCCGGAGCCCGATTCCAGCGCGGCCGAGATGTCCCGGATTCGCGCGTTATGGCGGCAACAGGTCGTTAGAGCCTCAGCCGCATTTCGAGTGGCCGCAGTCGAGGCAGACCTGGCAGCCCTCGCGCAGCGTGGTGTGGTAGCTGCCGCAGGACGGGCAGGTGGCCGGCGCCGTGCGGGTCTCGCCCACGGCAATCGCCTCGGCGACGATTTCGGCGGCGGGGTCGGCGGCCAGCCCCATGCCCTCGCCCTCGATGAAGCCGGTCTCGACCATGTGGCGCTCGATCACGCCGCCGATGGCGGCCAGGATCGAGGGCACGTAGCGGCCCTTCATCCAGGCCCCGCCGCGCGGATCGAACACCGCTTTGAGCTCCTCGACCACGAAGGAGACATCGCCGCCGCGGCGGAACACCGCCGAGATCATCCGGGTCAGGGCCACGGTCCAGGCGTAGTGCTCCATGTTCTTCGAGTTGATGAAAATCTCGAAGGGGCGCCGGCGGCCGGCGATGATGACGTCGTTCATGGTGACGTAGATGGCGTGCGGGCTGTCGGGCCATTTCAGCTTGTAGGTCTGGCCCGGGAGGCTGTCGGGCCGCTCCAGCGGCTCGGAGATGTAGATCACGTCGCCGGGGTTGCTGGGCGTTTCGGTGACGGGAAGGGTCTCGACCTTCTCGACCGGGTCGCGGGCCTCCAGCACCGCGCCGGTGACCGCGTTCGGGCGGTAGGTGGTGCAGCCCTTGCAGCCCTGGCGATAGGCCTCGGCATAGATATCCTTGAACGCCTCGAAGCCGATATCCACCGGGCAGTTGATGGTTTTCGAGATCGAGCTGTCGACATGTTTCTGCGCCTCGGCCTGCATCCGCACATGGTCGAGCGGGGCCAGGGTCTGGGCGTCGGCGAAATGCTCCGGCAGGGGGGTGTCGGGGCCGAATTTCTCGCGGAACCTGGCCACCGCGTAATCGACCACCTCCTGCTCGGAGCGCGAGCCGTCGGGCATCAGCACCTTGCGGGTGTAGCTCATCGCGAACACCGGCTCGATGCCGGACGAGACGTTGCCGGCGAACAGCGAGATGGTGCCGGTGGGGGCGATCGAGGTCACCAGCGCGTTGCGGATGCCGTGCTCGGCGATGGCGTCGCGGATGTCCCGCGGCAGGGCGCGGATGACCTCGCCCTTGAGGTATTGGTCGCGGTCGAACAGCGCGAAGGCGCCCTTCTCGCGGGCCAGTTCCACCGAGGCGCGGTAGGCGGCGTGCTGCAAGGCCTGCAACCAGCGCCCGGTCTGCGCCACCGCCGCGTCCGAGCCGTAGCGCAGCCCGGTCATCAGCAGGGCGTCGGCAAGCCCGGTGACGCCGAGCCCGATGCGCCGCTTGGCCTGGGCCTCCTTTTCCTGCTCGATCAGCGGATAATGCGAAATGTCGATGACATCGTCGAGAAAACGCACGGCGACAGCCGACAGCCGCGCCAATTCCGCCTCGTCGAGCGCGGCCGCATCCGTAAACGGGCGCTGCACGAGTTTGGCCAAATTGATCGAACCCAGAAGGCAGGCGCCATAGGGCGGCAGCGGTTGTTCGCCGCACGGATTCGTCGCGGTGATGGTTTCGCAATAGGAAAGATTGTTCAACGCGTTGATGCGGTCGATGAAGATGACGCCCGGCTCGGCGACCTCATAGGTCGCGCGCATGATGCGATCCCAAAGCCCGCGTGCCGAGCAGGTCCGATAGATTTTTCCGTCGAAAACGAGGTCCCATGGCTTATCGGCCGCCACTGCCTCCATGAATGCGTCGGTGACCAGTACCGAAAGATTGAAATTGCTCATCCGTCCCGGCGCGCGCTTGGCGTCGACAAAGGCTTCGATGTCGGGATGGTCGCATCTGAGCATACCCATCATGGCCCCGCGCCGCGCACCCGCCGACATGATGGTGCGGCACATCGAATCCCAAACATCCATGAAGGACAAAGGTCCGGACGCATCGGCGCCGATGCGTTTTACCGGCGCGCCTTGCGGACGCAGCGTCGAAAAATCGTAACCGATGCCGCCGCCCTGCTGCATGGTGAGCGCGGCTTCGCGCAAATGGTCGAAGATGCCGGAAAGATCATCCGGTATCCGGCCCATGACGAAGCAATTGAACAGCGTGACGTCGCGGTCCGTGCCGGCGCTGGCAAGAATACGGCCCGCCGGAAGGAAGCGGTGACCGATAAAAGCGGCAGCAAATTGCAACGCGCAAGCGCGCCGCCGTTCGGGCGCTTCGGCTCTAGCGGCGGCGAGGGCTACGCGCGCCCAGCTCTGTTCGACCGTGCGGTCCAGGGCCGTTCCGTCCGGCGCCTTGAACCGGTACTTCATGTCCCAAATGTCTTCGCTAAGCGTGGTCATCGATTGCCGTCGCCGTTTTCTCCAGGAACGGATGGAGAAGCCGAACCTTGCCTTGATCGTGCTGAAATCCAGATTCCGAACTAAAGCCTCACCGCTTACCTAAGTCAAGAAACGTTCCCTTTTTGTTCGGATTTCCGGAGACCATCGAGGGAGCGGGCGGGGGCGGTCCTACGCCGCGCCGATCAAGCGGTTGACGGCGGTTTCGATGCGATCTTGCAATTGGGCGGAGAACGCGTTGCGCGACAGGCCCGGCGGGATCGGTGGCAGGAACTCGACCACAATGGTGCCGGGCTTTTTCACAAACCCGCGCCGCAACCAAAAAAGGCCCGAATTATGTACGACCGGCACGCAGGGAACGCCGAGCTGCGCATAAAGACCGGCGACGCCGGGTTTGTAAGCGGGTGCGTCGCCCGGGCGTCGGCGCGTGCCTTCGGGAAAAATCACGATCTGCCGGTTTTGGGCCAATGCGCGTGTCGCAGTGCGGTGCATGGTGCGCAGCGCCCTGCTGCCTCCTGTGCGGTCCACGGAGATCATCTGCATCTTGCGCGCATACCAGCCGTAAAGGGGAATGCGCATCAACTCGCGCTTGAGCACGATCGCGGGATCGGGCAGCAACAGGAACAGCGCGATGGTCTCCCACGTCGAATAATGTTTCGAAGCGACAAGGGCACTGCTGGTGGGAAGATATTCGCGTCCGCGCACTTCGTAGCCAAGTCCGGCAATCCATTTAAGTCCGAACAGGATCACTCGTGCCCAAATCCGCGCCAGGAACATGACGCAACCCCGGGGCAGGACAAGGCTCGGCAATGCCAAGACATACATCACGACCGAGATCGTGACGAACCAGACGAGAAACAGCGCGGAACGGATTAAAATCAACGTAAGCGCATCCGGATTACGATGGGACCGCGGGGCGTGTCATATAGAGCCGCACACGGCTCGCGAGGTATTTCGCATATTCGCTGTTCAGCCGCAAAAAACGACGAGAGAACGGATCGTTCCCCTGTTCGGGCGTGACCGGATAGGGAACAAGGCGTAGCTGCGGCATTTGGGCCGAAAACTCCAACAGGGCGCGCGGCATATGATAGGTGCCGGTCACGACGACAAGGCTGTCATAGCCATACAGAGCCGACCAATGCGCCGTTTCGCGCGCATTTTCGATCGTATTGGAGGCGTTGAAATCCAGATCGGCGCAACAATCATATGCCGGCCCGCCATCCAAGAGGGTGCGCAGTTCGTTTTTTGTCGTTGCGGGATTGACCCCGGTGATGAAAAGACGCTGTCCCATGCCGTGTTCCAGCAGAGCGATGGCCAGGCGCAACCGCCCGCCTTCACCGGTGAGCACGACAATGGCATCGGCCGGTTCGTCCGGCATGCCGGCCTCGACCGGAGCGGGCAGTGCGAGAAGGAAGGCGGCAAAACCACCCGCGTAAAGCACAAGGGCGACGGCGGCACTACAAAGCAGCCAGTACGTTCGTCTTGCGTGAGATGGTCTGTCCTTGGTCACGCTTTGGTCAGCTCTTGACTCGCCGGATCGAGATTATCAGCCCGTGCGCCCTTACGGAATGTGAAGCCCCGGAAAACCCCGGTGAGGCCCGGTGAGGTACGGCTCAATATCGCTCGCGCAAGGCCGAAAGCACCGAAAAGCGGGCGGTTCCCCAGGCAATGATCGCGGCTGCCGCGGGCACCGTCAAAAGCCAAGGCAGTTCCTCCAGGCGCAAACCCAGCGGCGGCAAGAACGCCACGCTGGCAACCCCGATTTCCTCCAACCCGCCGGCGGCAAGAAAGACCCCCATCGCCATCGCCGCGCCGGCGGACGCGGCCAGGGCGGTGCCGATGAGGTGATGGCGCTCGAAGGCGCGGGCGATGAAGCGGTCTTGTGCGCCCATCAAATGCAGCAACTCGACAATGTCGCGATGGGCGGCAAGGCCGGCGCGCGTAGCGAAGGCGACCGTTGCCACGGTAGCGGCTCCGATCAACATCAAAACCCCCGCCGCGCCCAGCACCACCGTGTTC
>JACZTQ010000113.1 GCA_022573605.1 Pseudomonadota bacterium
AGGCTCCAACGGAGACACACCCCGATGAGCCTCGATTTCCTGATCACCTCGATGGTCGTGATCCTGATCCCGGGCACCGGGGTCATCTACACCCTCGCCACCGGCCTCGGCGCCGGGCGGGCCGCCAGCGTCGCCGCCGCCTTCGGCTGCACCCTCGGCATCCTGCCCCATCTCGCGGCGGCGATGTTCGGGCTGGCCGCCGTCCTGCATACCAGCGCCGTCCTGTTCACCACGTTGAAATACCTCGGCGCCGCCTATCTGCTGTATCTGGCCTGGCTGACCCTGCGCGAGGCCGGGCCGGTCACCATCGAGCGCCGCGACCGGCGCGGGGCGGGAAACTTCCGCATCATCTCGACCGGGTTCCTGATCAACATCCTGAACCCCAAGCTGTCGATCTTCTTCCTCGCCTTCCTGCCGCAATTCGTCGACGCCAACTCGCCCTCGTGGATCGGCGAGATGCTGACCCTCGCCGGGGTCTTCATGGCCCTGACCTTCGCGGTCTTCGTCGTCTACGGCTTCTTCGCCGCCCTGGTCGGCGAGGTCGCCCTGCAAAGCGACCTCTTCATGCGCTGGTTCCGCCGCGCCGCCGCCACCGCCTTCGCCAGCTTCGGCGTCAGGCTGGCGCTCGGCGATCCGCAGTAACCGTGGGCCATTTTCGGTAAATCCATATATATCAACATGTTAACCCCTTGCCCACATGTGGGCGGCAACCAGCAGGGCGGGCCGTCCCGCCCCACCATCCGCCTTGCGCGCCGGGCCGCGCCGGGGCACTCTGCCGGGGCAAGCGGCAAGAGGACCCAAGATGACCGGACCCAGAGGCGAGATCACCCTCCAGACCATCGCCATGCCGGCCGACAGCAACGCCAACGGCGACATCTTCGGCGGCTGGCTGATGGGGCAGATGGACCTCGGCGCCAGCGTGCTGGCCCGGGCCCGGGCGCGCGGCCGGATGGCCACCGTGGCGGTCGACGGGATGGAGTTCCACAAGCCGGTGCATATCGGCGACGTGCTGGCGATCCACTCGGTGATGGAGCGCGAGGGCCGCACCTCGATGCGCATCGCCGTCGAGGCCTGGATCACCCGGCAACCCAGCGGCGACCACCTCAAGGTGACCCAGGCGGTGTTCACCTTCGTGGCGATTGATGAAGCGGGGAGGCCGCGGGTGTTGCCGTGAGGCAAAGCAAAACCCCGCGGGCGGACCCGCGGGGCTGATCTCGATCCGGCGTTGACGCCGGCGGTTCAGAGGTAGCTGATGTTCCCGGCCGAGGACCGGCCGTCGCGGCCGCTCTCGAGCTCGTACTCGATCTTCTGCCCGTCGGCCGGGCTCTGCAACCCGGCGCGCTCGACGGCCGAGATGTGCAGGAAGACGTCCTTGCTGCCGTCCTCGGGCTGGATGAAGCCGAAGCCCTTGGTGGCGTTGAACCATTTCACGGTGCCAGTGGCCATGTCCGTGTCTCCTTCGTTCGGTGCCGCGCGCGGGATGCCGCGGCTGTAGCTTCTCGGTCAGATCGGAAAGACCGGCAGCCTCGAGAGACGGACAGTGGTTTCGATTGGTGAACGATAGCGCGCGGGAATATCGAGCGTTTCGCCGCGAATCGCAAGCCCTGATTGACATTCGAACGATCTGGACCGGAGCTTTTCGCTGCGTTACACAACATCTATGAACGAAACTCTTCCAGACGACGACATGCAGGGGGTGGTGACCGAGCCCCTGGCCCGCGCGCTGGGCGAGCGCTACCTCACCTATGCCCTCTCGACGATCATGCACCGGGCCCTGCCGGATGCCCGCGACGGGCTGAAGCCGGTCCACCGCCGCCTGCTCTGGGCGATGCGCCAGCTCAAGCTCGACCCCAGCCAGGGCTACAAGAAGTCCGCCCGCGTGGTCGGCGACGTGATCGGCAAGTATCACCCCCACGGCGACCAGGCGGTCTACGACGCGCTGGTGCGCGCGGCGCAGGATTTCAGCCTGCGCTACCCGCTGATCGACGGCCAGGGCAACTTCGGCAACATCGACGGCGACGGGGCCGCCGCCTACCGCTACACCGAGGCCCGCCTGACCCACGTCGCCGCCGCCCTGCTGGAGGGCATGGACGAGGACGCGGTCGACCTGCGCCCCACCTTCAACGGCGAGGACGAGGAGCCCGAGGTTCTGCCCGCCGCCTTCCCCAACCTGCTCGCCAACGGCTCCACCGGCATCGCGGTCGGCATGGCGACCTCGATCCCGCCGCACAACGCCGGCGAGCTGGCCGAGGCGCTGCTGCACCTGATCCGCCACCCGAACGCCCGGGCCGAGACCCTGATCGAGATGATCCCGGGGCCCGATTTCCCCACCGGCGGGGTGCTGGTCGAGCCGCGCGACAGCATGCTGGAGGCCTACCGCACCGGGCGCGGCGGGTTCCGGCTGCGCGCCGCCTGGAGCGTCGAGGAGCTGGGCCGGGGCACCTGGCAGATCGTCGTCACCGAGATCCCCTACCAGGTGCAGAAATCCAAACTGGTCGAGCGCATCGCCGAGCTGATCAACGCCCGCAAGATCCCGATCCTGGGCGATGTCCGCGACGAGAGCGCCGAGGATGTGCGCCTGGTGCTGGAGCCGAAAGCACGCTCTGTCGATCCGGCGCTGCTGATGGAGACCCTGTTCCGGCACTCCGACCTGGAGGTCCGCATCCCCCTCAACATGAACGTCCTGATCGACGGGCGCACCCCGAAGGTGTGCTCGCTGGCCGAGGTGCTGCTCGCCTACCTGGCGCACCGCCGCGAGGTGCTGTTGCGCCGTTCGCGCCACCGGCTGGCGAAGATCGGCCACCGCCTCGAGGTGCTGGCGGGCTACCTCACCGCGTTCCTCAATCTCGACCGGGTGATCGAGATCATCCGAGGCGAGGACGAACCCAAGCCCATCATGATGGCCGAGTTCCGGCTCTCCGAGGTGCAGGCCGAGGCGATCCTCGACATGCGCCTGCGCAGCCTGCGCCGGCTGGAGGAAATGGCGCTGCGCAGTGAGCGCGACGGGTTGATGGTCGAGCGCGCCGAACTCGAGGACCTGGTCTCGGACGAGGTCCTGCAATGGGGCCGCATCGCCGACCAGATCCGCGCCATGCGCGACAAGTTCGGCGCCCCCCCGGCGCTGCGCCATCTGCGCCTCGCCGAGGACCTCGCCGCCGCCCGGCTCGATCACGAGCCCTATCCACTGGGCGCGCGGCGCACCGGTTTCGCCGATGCCCCGGTCTTCGAGGAGGTCCCCGCCGAGGCCCTGATCGAGCGCGAGCCGATCACCGTGGTCTGCTCGGTCCAGGGCTGGATCCGCGCCCTGAAGGGCCATGCCGCGCTCGACGGCGAACTGAAATACAAGGACGGCGACGAGAGCCGCTTCGTCTTCCACGCCCAGACCACCGACCGGCTGCTGGCCTTCGCCACCGATGGCCGCTTCTTCACCATCGCCGCCGGCCGCCTGCCCGGCGGGCGCGGCATGGGCGAGCCGGTGCGCCTGATCCTCGATCTCGCCAACGACGACGACCTGGTGACGCTCTTTATCCACCGCCCCGGCGAGCGGCGGCTGGTGGCCTCCTCGGCGGGCGACGGCTTCATCGTCGCCGAGAGCGAGGTCATCGCCCAGACCCGCAGCGGGCGCCAGGTTCTGAATCTGAAGCCGGGGGTGAAGGCGGCGGTCTGCCAGCCGGTCACCGGCGACCACGTGGCGGTGGTGGGGGAGAACCGCAAGCTGCTGGTGTTCGCGATGGCGGAACTGCCCGAGATGACCCGGGGCAAGGGTGTGCGGTTGCAGAAATACAAGGATGGCGGGCTGGCGGATGCGCTCTGCTTCGCCATCGCCGACGGGCTGACCTGGAAGGACCCGGCCGGGCGGACCCGAACCGAGCACGACCTGGCCCCGTATCAGGGCAAGCGCGCCAGCGCCGGCCGGATGGCGCCGCGCGGCTTCCCGCGCGACAACCGGTTCAGGTGATGTTTGTTTCACGACTTATCCAGCCACCCGTTCGCCTCGCCCCCGTGAGTTTTGCGCCTGTTCCAAAAGCCGCTTCGCGTCTTTTGGGCGCGCTCCGCCCCCCACCCCTCCTCCCCGCCCAACCACCGATCATGCCCCGGTACCATCGGTGGTTGGGCGGGGAGGAGGGGTGGGGGGCGGAGCCGGAAATCCGTGAAACGGATTTCGTCACGGGCAAAGACTCGCGGAGCCGAAAATCCGTGCATACGGATTTTGTCACGGGCATAAGAGAGGCGCCATGAGCAGAACCGTCCTGATCACCGGCGGCTCGCGCGGCATCGGCCGGGCCACCGCAATCCTCGCCGGCAAACGGGGCTGGAGCGTCGGCGTCAACTATCTCGCCAACGCCGAGGCTGCGGCCGAGACCGTGCGCTCGGTGGTGGCGGCGGGCGGGCAGGCCATCGCCATCCCGGGCGACGTGTCGCTGGAGCGCGACGTGATCGCCATGTTCGACGCCGCGCAAGCGGCGTTCGGCCCGATCACCGCGCTGGTCAACAACGCCGGCATCGTGGCGGCCAAATCCACCCTCGCCGAGATGACCCTGGAGCGCCTGCGCCGGGTCTTCGACATCAACGTGCTCGGCGCCTACCTGGTCGCCCGCGAAGGCGCCCGGCGGATGCCGACCGACCGGGGCGGCCCCGGCGGCGCCATCGTCAACGTCTCGTCGATGGCGGCGACGCTGGGCTCGCCGGGCCAGTATGTCGACTATGCCGGCTCCAAGGGCGCCATCGATGCCCTGACCATCGGGCTGGGCAGGGAACTGGCGGCGGGCGGTGTGCGGGTCAATGGCGTGCGCCCCGGCATCATCGAGACCGAGATCCACGCCTCCGGCGGCGAGCCCGACCGGGCGGCGCTGTTGGGGCCATCGGCGCCGATGGGCCGGGCAGGGACGGCGGCGGAAGTGGCCGAGGCGATCATCTGGCTGCTGTCGGACGCCGCCTCCTACACCACCGGCGCCAGCATCGACGTCTCGGGGGGGCGCTGAGATGGAGCCGCGCCGCCTGGTCAGCCGCTTCTACGACGAGGTCTGGAACCGCCCCGACCCCTCGGTCATCCCCCAGCTATTCCACCCCGATTGCGTCTTTCGCGGCTCGCTCGGGGCCGAGCGGCGCGGCCATGACGGTCTGGCCGACTATGTGCGCGAGGTCACCGGCGCGCTGAGCGGCTACCGCTGCGAGATCGAGGCGCTGGTGGTCGAGGGCGAGCGGGCCTTCGCCCGGATGCGGTTCGAAGGCCGCCACACCGGCGCGTTCATGGGTTTTGCGCCCACCGGGGCCGAGCTCGCCTGGGCCGGGGCGGCGCTGTTCGACATCGAGGACGGGCTTATCCGCTCGCTCTGGGTGCTCGGCGACCTCGCCGGGCTGACAGCACAGCTGGAGCGCCAGGCCGGGGGCGGCTGACGCTTGCCGCCGCCGGGGGAGTCCCGGCCGATCAAACCTGCTTGAAGCCGCTGCACGGCTGCGCCGCCCTTCCTATATATCGGGCCTATATAACGGGCCTATATAACGGGTGCCGCCCCCGGAGGATGATCCGATGCCATACCGCGTCCTTCTGCTCCTCGCCACGCTCGGCGCCGCCGCCTGCACGATGCCGACGGCCGAGCAGCGCAGCGCCGCCTGCCGGGCGACCGACTGGGCGGATTATGGCCGCAACGACGGTGTCCTGGGGGTTGCAGCCTCCGAGCGGACGAAGAAATTTGCCGATTGCGCCGAGCTCGGCCATCCCGCCGATATCGCCGCCTATCAGGCGGCGCGGGCCGAGGGACTCGCGGCCTACTGCACGCTCGAGAGCGGCTACGATGCCGGATACGCCGGCCGGCGCTACCGCAAGGTCTGCCCGCCGGAGCAGGAGATTGCTTTCCTGCAAGGCTACGAGCAGGGCCGCAAGGAGCGGCCGGTCAGCTATTACCCGTATTTCGGCTTCGGCTACGGCTACGGCTACGGACACTACGGCTATCCGAGTTTCGGCTACCGCTTCGGGCATCACGGTCACGGGCATCACGGCCATCGCCGTCATCATCGCGGCGGCATGGGATAGCGCCCGCTCCCGGCTACTCCGCCGCCCGCGCCGCCGCGTCGGCCTGTTCTGTCAGGAATTTCTCCGCCTCCAGCGCCGCCATGCAGCCCATGCCGGCCGAGGTCACCGCCTGGCGGTAGACATGGTCGGTCACGTCGCCGGCGGCGAACACGCCCGGGACCGAGGTCGCGGTCGAGAAGCCGCCCGAGATTCCGCCCGAGATTCCGCCAGTGACCACATAGCCGCCCATGTGGGTCTCTAGCTGGTCCTTCACCAGCTCGGAGGCCGGGGTGTGGCCGATGGCGATGAACACGCCCGAGGCCGCGATCTCGCGGGGCTCGCCGGTCTTGGCGTGTTTCAGCCGGACGCCGGTGACGCCGTCGGCCGGCGTGCCGAGTATCTCGTCGGGCAGATGGTCCCAGACGATCTCGACCTTGGGATTGTTGAACAGCCGCTGTTGCAGGATCTTGTCGGCGCGGAGCGCGTCGCGGCGATGCACCAGGGTCACCTTGGTGGCGAGGTTGGTCAGATAGATCGCCTCCTCGACGGCGGTGTTGCCGCCGCCGATCACGATGACCTCCTTGCCCCGGAAGAAGAACCCGTCGCAGGTGGCGCAGGCGGAGACGCCGAAGCCCTTGTATTTCTCCTCCGAGGGCAGCCCCAGCCACCTGGCCTGCGCCCCGGTGGCCAGGATCACCGCATCGGCGTGCCAGACGGCGCCGCTGTCGCAGGTCGCCTTGAACGGGCGGCGCGACAGGTCGAGGCTGATCACATGGTCGGCGATCACCTGCGTGCCGACGGCCTTCGCATGGGCCTCCATCTGCACCATCAGATCGGGGCCCTGGGTCTCGATGATGCCGGGCCAGTTCTCGACCTCGGTGGTGATGGTGAGCTGCCCGCCCGGCTGGATGCCCTGGATCAGCACCGGCTCCAAGAGCGCCCGCGCGGCATAGACGGCGGCGGTATAGCCGGCCGGGCCGGAACCGATGATCAGGCACCGGGTCGGGCGGGGGGTGGCGCGGGTCTCGGGCATGCGAATGGTTTCCTCGGGGCTGGTTCGCCCCTAGATAGTCCGCGCCCGCGCCCGCGCCAAGGGGGCAGGAGAGCGCAGGCCGCAGTCTATTCCAGCGGGGCTATTCCGCCGGAACCCCGGCCTTGTCCAGCCCGCCGAGGTAGAGCTTCAATTGCTCCGGCCGCTTCAGGTAGAACAGCTTCTTCTCGGCGAAGGCGCGCGAGAAGGCAGGCTGCTCGGCCAGCAGCCGCTCGACCATCCGCCGGGCCTCGTCCGGCCGGTCGAGATAGGCCAGCGCCACCACCGCATGCGCCGTCGCCCAGTACTGGCAGTTGGGAATGTCGCCGGCCCGCTCGGCCCAGTCGAGCGCCCGCTCGAAGTCGTGGTTGAACAGGAAAGTCAGCGCACCGTAGCTGAGGAAAGCCCAGAGTTGCGGATGGTTCGGGCTCATCGCCACCGCTTTCTCGAACTGGACGATGGCCTCGTCGTAACGGCCCTCATAGGCCAGCGAGTCGCCCAGCCCGCAATAGGCCGGCGCCAGGGTCGGGTTCAGCCGCACCGCGGTCTCGCACTCGGCCAGCGCGCTGCGGTACTCGCGCCGCGCCAGTTGCACCCGCCCCGCCAGCATGTAGAGGATCGCGTTCTGGTTATCGAGCGCCAGCGCAGCCCTTGTCGCGGCCAGCGCCTCGTCCATCAGCGCCGGGTCCGGCTCGGTGTCCCAGTAGACCATGCCCAGGATGGTCGCATAGGCCCACCAGGCATGCGCCTCGGCGAAATCCGGGTCCAGCTCGCGGCTCTGCTGCAACAGCCGCTGGGCCTCCAGGTTGCCACGGGCGGTGAACTTGTAGAAATTGGCGATGCCGAGGTGGTAGCAGTCCCAGGCGTGCAGGTTGCGGCGCGGCGCGCGCTGGACCTTCTGGCGGATCACGGTGCCGATCTCGGGCTCGATCTGGCCGACGATGTTGCCGGTGATCTCGTCCTGGACCTCGAAGATGTCTTCCAGGTCCCGGTCGTAGCGCTCGGCCCAGATATGACTGCCGGTGCCGGTATCGATGAGCTGGGCGGTGACCCGGATGCGCTTCCCGGCGCGGCGCACGGAGCCCTCGACGACGTAGTCGGCGCCGAGTTCCGCCGCCAGCTTGCGGATGTCGGGCGAGCGGCCCTTGTAGGCAAAGGTGGTGTTGCGCGCGACCACGTCGAGCCAGCGGTGCTTGGAGAGCGCGGTGATGATGTCCTCGGTCAGCCCGTCGGAGAAATACGCCTGCTCCGGATCGCCGGACATGTTCTCGAAGGGCAGCACGGCGATGCAGGGCTTGGGCGAGCCGTCCTCGACCTGCGGGGCGACGGCCCGCTCCGGGGACCAGCGCCAGACGCGGACCGGGCGCGAGATGTTCTTCAGCTTCTGCTCGCCGGCATCCTCCAGCACCAGATCGAGCGTGCCCGCCAGGTGATCCTGCACCGTGCCCGACAGGCAGATGCCGCCGGGCTCGGCGATCTCCTCCAGCCGGGCGGCGATGTTGACCCCGTTGCCGAGCAGGTTGTCGCCGTCGCTGGCCACGTCGCCGAGGTTGACGCCGATGCGGAACCGCATCTGCTCGCCGCCGGGCAGGTCGCCGTCTCCGTTGGCGAGGTCCTGCTGGATCGCCACAGCACAACGCGCCGCCTCGACCGGGCTGGCGAACTCGGCGATGACGCTGTCGCCGGCGCTGCCGAAGATGCGGCCGAAATGCCCGGCGATCCGTGCATCGATGGACTTTCGGCAGGCGGCGAGAGCGGCCAGAGTGGCCTGCTCGTCCGCCTCCATGAGGCGGGAATAGCCGACGACATCGGCGGCGAGTATGGCGGCCAGGCGGCGTTCCATTTCAATCCCCTTGGGGTGCAGACTAACCGAGAGGGGTCGCGGAATCCATGCCCGCGAGCAGGCGCGCGTCGATCTCCGCCGCCACCCGGTCGGCCTCGGCCAGGGGGGCGTAGTCCCAGGCCTCGATCACGCCCTCGAAACGGCGCGCGGCACCCCGTGCCTCCAGCGCGGCGTGGAAGGCGCGCAGCCTGGCGCTGATGCGGTTCAGCGCGAAGATGTGCACCGGCTTGCCGGTCGAGGCGGCCTCGGAGGCCATGTTGACCGAATCCTGCGTCACCAGCACCGCGTCGGCCAGGCCGAGGATGCCGGGATAGGGGTTCTCCCCGCTCCGGTCCCAGACCAGGGCGCGCTCCCCGAGCAGATCGCGCAGACGCACCACCAGCCCTTCCGGGGTGCGCCGCGAGGGCGTCACCATCAGCCCGTGGCCCTGCTCCGCCAGCCCCTGCAACGCTTCCACCAGCTTGCCCGCGGCGCCGCCGCCGAACCGCGCCGCGGCGCT
>JACZTQ010000432.1 GCA_022573605.1 Pseudomonadota bacterium
CTCAACCACCCCTCCACCTTGCCCAGGAACGCCTCCGGCTGCTCGGCGTGGAGCCAATGCCCCGCGCCCGGCAGCGCCTCGATCTCGGCGTCGGGGAACAGGGCGCGGATGCGGGGGTGGGTCTCGGGCGCCACATAGGGCGAGGCGCCGCCGTGGAGGAAGAAGGCGGGGCCCTCGTAGGCCGCCTCGGGCAGGTCGGTGGGGAAATCGAGCAGGGGGGCCATGTTGGCCTCCAGCGCGGCGAGGTTGAGGCGCCAGCTTGCCCGGCCGCCCTCGACGTTGAGGTTCTGCAGCAGGAAGCCGCGCAGCATCGGCTCGGGGACCGCCCCGGCCAGCATCGCGCCGGCCTCCGAGCGCCGGGTGACTTGCGCGAGGTCCACCGCCTGCATCGCCTCGATGTAGTTCAGATGGGAATGGTTGTGCGGCACCGGCGCGATGTCGGCGACGATCAGGCCGGCGAGCAGTTCCGGGCGGGTCAGCGCCAGGGTCATCGCCGCCTTGCCGCCCATCGAGTGGCCCAGCACCACGGCGCGGCCATCGCAGAGGCGCTCCACCGCCTCGGCCAGGTCCCCGGCCAGCGCCGGGTAGCTGTTGTCCGGGTTCCAGGGGGCGGCGCCGTGGTTGCGCATGTCCACCATCACCACCCGGCGCGTCGTCGCCAGGCGGCGGCCCAGGGTGTTGAAGTTGCGCGCCGAGCCGAACAGGCCGTGGGCGATGAGCAGCGGGGGGGCTTGCTCGCCTTGCGCTGCGGGGTGTTCGAGATGGCTTAGGGTGACGGGCATCGGCGGCTCCTCTGTGTGCGGGCTGGAAGTAGCGGGGCGGGGGGCGCGGTGCAAGGTTGGGGTAGGGTCGCAACGCCCCGGCCTTGAGCCGGGACCCCGAGGTGCGGGGCGCGGCGGGTCGAGGCCCCGGCTCGGGGGCCGGGGCGGTGGAGATTCCCCCCCGCTCGGCTCAGCCCCGGTTCGGGACCACCTCGTGACCCGGTTCCTCGGGTTCGCCGTCGAGCATCTCGGCCGGGAATCCGGGGGCGCGGATGTCGAGGCCGGTGGCCTCCTCGAGCCGGCGGATGATGTTGGGCGAATGCTCGCGCGGGCCGTAGCGGGCCGCGCCGTCGCGGAAGATCTCGATCAGCTTCGGATTGATCTCCAGCGCCACCCCCGCGCGGTCGGCCACCGCCTGGAACAGGCCGATGTCCTTGGACACCAGCTCCATGGTGAAGCCGATGTCGCGTGAGCCGTTCAGGATCACCTGGCCCTCGGTCTCGTGGACGAACGAGTTGCCCGACGAGATGCGGATCGCCTGGTAGGTGGTGTTGAGGTCCATCCCCGCCGCCTTCGCCGTCACCAGCGCCTCGGCCAGGGCGATCAGGTTGGCGGTGGCGAGGTAGTTGGTGACCACCTTCAGGACCGAGGCCGAGCCCAGCGGGCCGGTGTGCAGAATGCGCCGGCCCAGGGTCTTCAACACTGGTAGAACACGTTCAAAAACTTCGCGCGAACACCCTGCAAAGATAGCGATATTCCCGGTCGCCGCGCGGTGGCAGCCGCCCGAGACCGGGCAGTCGGCGGGCTCGGCGCCGTTGGCCTGGACCAGGGCGCCGAGGCGCTTTACCTCGGCCTCGTCGGTGGTCGACATCTCGGCCCAGATCTTGCCGGGACCGAGGCCTGCGAGGATGCCGTCGCTGGCCTCCATCACCTCGGCGCAGGCGGCCGGCGAGGGCAGGCAGGTGATGATCAGGTCGCAGTTGGCGGCGATTTCGGCCGGGCTGCCGGCCCATTTCGCACCTTGGTCAAGGATGGGCCGGGCGGCGGTGCGGTCGAGGTCGCGCACAGTCAGGTCGTGGCCGTTGCGCAGCAGCGAGCCGGCGAGCTTGGCGCCGACATTGCCGAGACCGATGAAGCCGATTTTCATTGTCCTGGTGTTCCCCTGTGATGCTTGTTACGGACCCCCTCCCCAACCCTCCCCCCGACGGGGGGAGGGGGCGCGTGGCGCCGAAGCCGGGCGGCCGGACTTC
>JACZTQ010000114.1 GCA_022573605.1 Pseudomonadota bacterium
AATTGCGTAAAACAAAAAGCTAGAGCGTCCGGCCTGATTCCATCGGGTCGGAAAAGGCTCTGACACAATTTTGCCAAATTGGGCGGGCCGGAGCGCAGTGTTTTGGGCATTTTGGAGGATTTGTGGCAAAATTGAGGCAACTCCCGCCGCATCGGCGCCCCGTTTTCGGCTTATTATCGCAATTGCGGCGCCGTGTGGGTACCGCACCTGTTCGCGATTGGTTGCGTCATCAGGAGTGAGCCACACGAACCCAGTGCTGTGTGCGTAGCGTAAGGGCGCTGATCCGAGCCAACGGATCGGCGCCTTTCGCATTTTCGGACGGGTGGGCCGGGCGGGTGGACGACGCCGCCCCGATGGCGCTATATGCCGCCCACGCCTGCCCGCTCCGGAGCACCGCTGCATGCCGCACCCCTCGGAACCCACGCCGCTCGCCGCTCGCCGCTCGGCCAGCCTCACCGGCACGGCGACGGTGCCCGGCGACAAGTCGGTCTCGCATCGGGCGCTGATCTTCGGCGCGCTGGCGGTGGGCGAGACCCGGATCACCGGGCTGCTGGAGGGCGAGGATGTGCTGGCCACGGTTGGCGCCATGCGCGCCTTCGGCGCCGAGGTGACCCGCACCGGCGCCAATAACGACGCCAATGACGAGGGCGGCGCCTGGAGCATCCACGGCGTCGGCGTCGGCGGCCTCGCCGAGCCCGAGGGTGTGATCGATTGCGGCAACGCGGGCACCGCCGTGCGCCTGATCATGGGGATGATGGCGACCACCCCGATCAGCGCCACCTTCACCGGCGACGCCTCGCTCCGGCGCCGGCCGATGGGGCGCATCCTCGATCCCCTGACGCTGTTCGGGGCGCGCTCGGCGGGGCGCGCCGGCGGCCTGCTGCCGCTGACCCTGACCGGGGCCTCGAGTCCGGTGCCGGTGGCATACACCCTGCCGGTGGCCTCGGCGCAGGTCAAATCGGCGGTGCTGCTGGCCGGGCTCAACGCTCCGGGCGAGACCGTGGTGATCGAGCCCGCCGCGACCCGCGACCATACCGAGCGCATGCTGCGCGGCTTCGGCGCCGAGGTGACGGTCGAGGAGTTGCCCGAAAAATCTGGCGGCGGCCGGGCGATCCGCCTGACCGGCCAGCCCGAGCTTGCGCCGATGCACATCGCCATCCCGCGCGACCCGTCTTCCGCCGCCTTCCCGGTAGCCGCCGCCCTGATCGCCGAGGGCTCCGAGATCGTCGTGCCCGAGATCTGCCTCAACCCGACCCGGGCCGGCTTCTACCAGACCTTGATCGAGATGGGCGCCGACCTCGCTTACGAGAACCCGCGCGAGGCCGGCGGCGAGCCGGTCGCCGACCTGCGCGCCCGGTTCTCCGCCATGAAAGGTATCGAAGTGCCGCCGGAACGCGCCGCCAGCATGATCGACGAATATCCCGTTCTGGCGGTCATCGCCGCCTGCGCCGAGGGCGACACGGTGATGCGCGGCATCGGCGAGTTGCGGGTGAAGGAATCGGACCGCATCGCGGCGACCGTCGCCGGGCTTCGCGCCAACGGAATCGAGGTCACCGAGGAGCCCGACGGCATGATCGTCCATGGCCGTGGCCCAGTCGATGGTCGGGGCGGGGTGCCCGGCGGCGCCACGGTCGCGACCCACCTCGACCATCGCATCGCGATGGCCTTTCTGGTGCTGGGGCTGGCCAGCCGCTCGCCGGTCACCATCGACGACGCGGCGCCGATCGCCACCAGCTTCCCCTCGTTCATAGCGATGATGCAGAGCCTCGGGGCCGAGATCGGATGAAATTCGTCCGATGAAATTTGTGCCATGAAATTCGTCGTCGCCATCGACGGCCCCGCCGCCGCCGGCAAGGGGACCATCGCCAAGGCGGTGGCGGCGCGCTTCGGATTCGCCCATCTCGATACCGGGCTGCTCTACCGCGCCGTCGGCAAAAAGGCGCTCGACCGGGGGCACGGGATGCTCGACGGCGGCGTCGCGGCGCTGATCGCGGGCGAGTTGACCGCCGCCGACCTCGAGGCCGAAGGGCTGCGCGGCGCCATGGTCACCCGCGCCGCCTCGAAGGTGGCGGCGATCCCGGAGGTGCGCCAGGCGCTGCTCGACTTCCAGCGCCGCTTCGCCGCGCGCGCGGGCGGCGCGGTGCTGGACGGGCGCGACATCGCCACGGTGATCTGCCCGCAGGCGGATGCCAAGCTGTTCGTCATCGCCAGCGACCAGACCCGCGCCCGGCGGCGTTTGAGCGAGCTTCTCAAGCGCGGCGAGGACGTCACCTTTGATCAGGTCCTGGCCGATCTGCGCTCGCGCGACGCCCGCGACGCCGGGCGCGACGCCGCGCCGATGCGACAGGCTGAAGACTCCCACTTGCTGGACACGACGGAATTGGCTATAGACGCGGCCGTCGACAAGGCGACACGGATCATCGAGCAGGCACTTGACCGGGCGCGCAAGCGAATCTCCGGATAGGTGGCTTTTTTGCCGTGCCGCGCCGACACCTGAAACCCGAAGACCGCCGGACCCAACCGGCCGGCCCGCAAAAGCACCGATAGGAGACTGCTTATATGTCCGCGACCGCCACCATGGCCGAATTCGAGGCCATGCTCAACGAGAGCCTCGAGCACGAAACCCCGAAAGAGGGGACCGTCGTCAAAGGAATAGTGATCGCCGTGGAGAACGGCCAGGCGATCATCGATGTCGGCTTCAAGGTCGAAGGCCGCGTCGATCTCAAGGAATTCGCCGACCCCGGCAAACCGTCGGAAATCGTCGTCGGCGACGAAGTCGAGGTCTTCCTCGACCGGGTCGAGAACGCCCGCGGCGAGGCCGCGATCAGCCGCGAGAAGGCGCGCCGCGAGGAAGCCTGGGACAAGCTGGAGAAAGCCAACGAGAACGAGGAGCGCGTCGAGGGCGCCATCTTCGGCCGCGTCAAGGGCGGCTTCACGGTCGATCTCGGGGGCGCCGTGGCGTTCCTGCCCGGCAGCCAGATCGATGTCCGCCCGGTGCGCGATGTCGGCCCGCTGATGGGTGTGCTGCAACCGTTCCAGATCCTCAAGATGGACCGCCGCCGGGGCAATATCGTGGTCTCGCGCCGCGCCGTGCTCGAGGAAAGCCGGGCCGAGCAGCGCGCCGAGATCGTCGCCCGGCTCAGCGAGGGCGATACCATCGACGGCGTGGTCAAGAACGTCACCGATTACGGCGCGTTCGTCGATCTGGGCGGGGTCGACGGCCTGCTGCACG
This sequence comes from Pseudomonadota bacterium, assembly GCA_022573605.1. GTDB lineage: Bacteria > Pseudomonadota > Alphaproteobacteria > Rhodobacterales > Rhodobacteraceae > Thermohalobaculum. The sequence continues at coordinate 3,233 of JACZTQ010000114.1, forward strand.
TCACCGACATGGCCTGGCGCCGGGTCAACCACCCCTCCGAGATCGTCTCGATCGGCGAGACCATCAAGGTCCAGGTGATCCGGGTCAACAAGGAGACCCAGCGCATCAGCCTGGGCATGAAACAGCTCATGCCCGACCCCTGGGAGAGCGTCACGGACAAGTACCCGATCGGCACCAAGTTCACCGGCCGGGTCACCAACATCACCGACTACGGCGCTTTCGTCGAGCTCGAGCCCGGCGTCGAGGGCCTGGTGCATGTCTCGGAGATGTCCTGGACCAAGAAGAACGCCCACCCCGGCAAGATCGTCTCCACCTCCCAGCAGGTCGAGATCATGGTGCTGGACGTCGATCCGCAGAAGCGCCGGGTCAGCCTTGGCCTGAAGCAGTGCATGGACAACCCGTGGGACAGCTTCTCCGAGCATTTCCCCGCCGGCACCGAGATCGAGGGCGAGGTCAAGAACATCACCGAGTTCGGCCTGTTCATCGGCCTCGAAGGCGGCATCGACGGCATGGTCCATCTCTCGGATCTGGCCTGGGAGCGCTCCGGCGAGGAGGCGATGCAGGCCTTCACCAAGGGCGACCTGGTCAAGGCCGTGGTGCTCGACGTGGACACCGCCAAGGAGCGCATCTCGCTCGGCATCAAGCAGCTCGAGGGCGATCCTTTCACCACCGCCACCAAGGGCGTCAAGCGCGGCCAGGTGGTCACCGTCACCGTGACCTCGATCGAGGGTGGCGGCATCGAGGTCGAATACGACGGCATGAAGAGCTTCATCCGCCGCTCCGACCTCAGCCGCGACCGGTCCGAGCAGCGCCCGGAACGGTTCTCGGTCGGCGACCGGGTCGACGCCAGGATCACCAATATCGACAAGCAGGCGCGCAAGATCGGCTTTTCGATCAAGGCGCGCGAGATCGCCGACGAGAAGGACGCGGTCCAGCAGTACGGATCGTCCGATTCCGGCGCCTCGCTGGGCGACATCCTCGGCGCCGCGCTGAAAGAGCAGAAGGGCGAGTGACGGCGCAATTTCGAGCCGAATGACTTCATTCGGCGACTCGGAAATTGCGCCAAACAAAGGGAGAGAGCCTCCGGTCTGAGTCCATCAGGCCGCACACCGCTTTGGATACGATGAGCGCAACAGCGGGTCTCATCCTCGAGCGGCGCCGGGTCCGGCGCCGTCTCGCGTTCTGGAGAATCATCGCCATCGTCGCGGTTGTCGTCGCCATCATCGCCCTGATCCCGAGGGTTGCCGGCCCGATCAGCGGCGAGCATCTCGCCCGAATCCGAATCGACGGCATCATCTTCGACGACCCGTTGCGCGGCGCCGCCCTGCGCCGGCTTGCCGAATCACCCCGGGTCAAAAGCGCGCCGCTCAAGGCCGAACCCAGCTACACCACGCGCCCCGACGCCGCCGCGCTCAGCGCCGAGCGGGCGCTGATCGAGGACGCCTACGCTTGGTTCAAGGGACTGGTGAGCGAGCGGCGCGGCCTCTCCGGCGCCGCCCTGGACGAGGTCTCCGAGGGGCGCGTCTTCACCGGCCGCCAGGCGGTCGATCCGGGTCTGATCGATGCCGCCGGCGACGAGGACACGGCCCGCGACTGGCTCGCCGCGAATCGCGATCTGGCCGCCGATCTCGAGGGCGTGGACCACGACTGGAACGAATTATCCCTGCCCTGGCCGGCCAATCTGCTGGAGCAAAGCCTGCGCGGCATTATGTTTTAACGCCCGGTTGTTTCCCCCGGACCTCGTCTATATGCTATCATCCAATAGCAAAATCGGTTCCCGGCGTTGACGCCGCCCACCCCGGCGTGACAGCTTTGGGAACCGAACAGGGACTGGGAAGACTCACAACAACTCGACCGACCGGGGGAACGAATGATAAAGTCGGAACTCATTCAGCAGATCGCCGAAGACAACCCCCATCTCTATCAACGGGATGTCGAGCGCATCGTCTCGACGCTGTTCGAAGAGATTACCGCCGCGCTGGCGCGGGGCGACCGGGTAGAGCTGCGCGGATTCGGCGCCTTTTCGGTGAAGAAGCGCGATGCCAGGATGGGGCGCAACCCGCGCACCGGAGCCGCCGTGCCGGTGCCGGCGAAGACCGTGCCGTTCTTCAAGGCCGGCAAGGAACTTCGCGAGCGCATGAACGGGAAAGGCTGAGCGGCCTGCCCAGAGCGGGAAAACACGCATGCGAACGGTCAAGCTGATCGTGCTCGGCCTGCTGGCCGCGATTCTGATTGTCCTCGGCGTCGCCAACATGGCGGCGGTCGAGCTTCACCTGTTGCCGGCGGCGTTGTTCGGCGATGCCTTCAGCATCAAGGGGCTTCCCCTGGCGGTGGTGATTCTGGCGGCGGTGCTGATGGGCATCCTGGCCGGGCTGGTGATCGAGTTCCTGCGCGAGCACAAGCAGCGCCGGGTGGCCGAGGAGAAGCGGCGCGAGATCGTGAAGCTGCGCCAGGAGGTCACCCGGCTGCGCACCAGACTCGGCGACCGGGAAGACGACCTGCCCCGCATTCCTGCCGCCTGATACCAGGTCTCACCGGCCCCAACCCAGGTCATGCCCCGGCCCCGGATCGCGTCCGGGGCAGGCTCGACCGGGGCATCCAGTCCTGAATTGATCGAATCAAAGACTGGATTGCCGGATCAAAGCCTGCCCCGGACCCGATCCGGGGTCCGGTAATGACAGCATCGATAGCGACTCTACCTGAGTGGACAATGCCCCAGGGGCAGCGGACGGTTCCGATGAAAATCAAGATCTGCGGATTGACCAGCGCGGCGGCGGTCGCGCACGCGGCGGATGCCGGCGCGGCCTATGTCGGTTTCAATTTCTACCCCCCCTCGCCGCGCGCACTGGAGTTCGATGCCGCCCGTGCCCTGGCTGAAGGCGCCCCCGCCGGGGTCACCAGGGTGGCGCTGGTGGTCGATGCCGACGACGCTTTCCTCGACCGGCTGGTCGCCACGGTCCCGCTCGACATGCTGCAACTCCACGGCCACGAGAGCCCCGAGCGGGTGACCGAGATCGGCGCCCGCACCGGCCTGCCGGTGATGAAGGTCATCGGCATCCGTGATGGCGGGGACGTGGCGCGAATCGCCGAATACGAAGCCGTCGCCGACCAGCTTCTGATCGACGCCAAGCCGCCGCGCCAGGGCGTCGGCATCCTGCCCGGCGGCAACGCGCTGAGCTTCGACTGGCGCCTGATCGCCGGGCGGCGCTGGGCCCGGCCCTGGCTGCTGGCCGGCGGGCTGACGGCTTCGAACGTCGCCACCGCTATCCGGCTCACCGGGGCGGAGCAGGTCGATGTCTCGTCGGGCGTCGAGAGCACCCGCGGGGTCAAGGACCTGGAGAAGATTTCCGCCTTCATCGGGGCGGCCTCGGCATGATCGTCCGCCCTGTCGGCACCGCCGCCCCAGCCCTCTCCCCCGACCCCTCTCCCGGAGGGAGAGGGGGGCGCCAATGGCGGGGGTAACGCGTCCCCCCCTTCCTTTGGGAGGAGGGTCAGGGGGGAGGGCCGTGTCGCCAACTGGCCCGGATCGAGGGCGTGCGCGTTCATGCCGGCCAGCGCGGCCGGCGAATCGGCGAGGCGCTGCTCAAAGCCGCCTTCGAGCGCACCGCCGCGTCGGGCTGCACTCTGGTGCAGCTCACCACCGACCGCAGCCGCGCCGATGCGTTGCGCTTCTACCAGCGCCTCGGCTTCGAGGCGACGCACTGGGACATGAAGCGCAATCCCTGATGACGGATCGGATTCGGGGCGCTAAAGAGAACCCCGAGTTTCCGACAGGAGAACCCCGCCCATGAGCGACACCACGCCGAACAGCTTCCGCACCGGCCCCGACGAGCGCGGCCGCTTCGGCGATTTCGGCGGGCGCTTCGTCTCCGAGACGCTGATGCCGCTGATCCTCGAGCTCGAGGCCGAGTACGAGAAGTCCAAGACCGACACCGGCTTCTGGGCCGAGATGGAGGACCTCTGGAAACACTATGTCGGGCGTCCCTCGCCGCTCTACTTCGCCGAGCGCCTGACCGCGCACTTCGGCGGCGCCAAGATCTACCTCAAGCGCGACGAGCTGAACCACACCGGCGCACACAAGATCAACAACGTGCTGGGTCAGATCCTGCTCGCCCGGCGCATGGGCAAGCAGCGCATCATCGCCGAGACCGGCGCCGGCCAGCACGGGGTCGCCACCGCCACCGTGTGCGCCCGTTTCGGGCTGCAATGCGTCGTCTTCATGGGCCAGACCGATATCGAGCGCCAGAAGCCCAACGTCTTCCGCATGAAGCTGCTCGGCGCCGAGGTGGTCCCGGTCACCGCCGGGCGCGCCACCCTGAAGGACGCCATGAACGAGGCGCTGCGCGACTGGGTCACCAATGTGCGCGACACCTTCTACTGCATCGGCACGGTGGCCGGGCCGCACCCTTATCCGGCGATGGTGCGCGACTTCCAGTCGATCATCGGCCGCGAGACCCGCGAGCAGATGCAGGAAGCCGAGGGCAGGCTGCCCGACACCCTGGTCGCCTGCATCGGCGGCGGCTCGAACGCCATGGGCCTGTTCCACCCGTTCCTCGACGATGCGGAGGTGCGGCTCATCGGGGTCGAGGCCGGCGGCCACGGCGTCGACGAGCGCATGGAGCACGCCGCCAGCATCGCCGGCGGGCGGCCCGGCGTGCTGCACGGCAACCGCACCTATCTCTTGCAGGACGACGACGGCCAGATCCTCGAGGGCCACTCGATCTCCGCCGGGCTCGACTATCCCGGCATCGGGCCGGAGCATTCCTGGCTGCACGAGTTGGGCCGGGTCGAGTATGTCAGCGTCACCGACCGGGAGGCGCTGGAGGCGTTCAAGCTCGCCTGCGTCACCGAGGGCATCATCCCGGCCCTTGAACCCAGCCACGCTTTGGCGCATGTGGCCAAGCTGGCGCCTACTCTCCCCGCCGACAACCTGCTGGTGATGAACATGTGCGGCCGGGGCGACAAGGACATCTTCACCGTGGCCGAGGCGCTGGGCGCCCAGATCTGAAGGTAGCAATGGCAAAGTTCAACATCGGGGACCTGGTGGTCCTGAAATCCGGCTCGCCGCGCATGTGCGTCGAGGACTGCACCGACGAGACCGTCTCGACCGTGTGGTGCAACGACGGCGTGATCGGCCGCGACACCTTCAACCTGGCGCTCATGAACAAGTGGGAATACCGCGAAGACAGTCGTGGCGGCGATCGGGGCCATGGCGGCGGCAAACCCCCCTACCGTGGCGACCGCGATCGTGATGGCGGCGGCAAGCCCCCCTATCGCGGTGACCGGGACAAGGATCGCGGCGGCGACCGTGACCGGGGCGGTGATCGCGGTGGCGACGACCGCCCGCGCAAGACCGGCTGGGACGGCAAGCCCCGCGACAAGAAGTATTTCCGCAAGGACGACAAATAGGCTGACCTGACGGGTAAGCATATCAAAAACGGCGCCATCCGCTGGCGTCCCCTCTCCCCTTCGGGGGGAGGGACAGGGAGGGGCAGACCCCACCCGCCGGCCACAAGAGACCAAGGGGGGTGCATGTCCCGCATTGACGAACGCTTCGCCAGCCTGAAGGCGCAAGGCAAGTCCGCCTTCGTTTCCTACGTCATGGCTGGCGACCCGGACTTCGACACCAGCATGGAGATCATGCGTGGCCTGCCCGCCGCCGGTGTCGATGTGATCGAGCTCGGCATGCCGTTCACCGACCCGATGGCCGACGGCCCCTCGATCCAGCTCGCCGGCCAGCGGGCGCTGGGCGCGGGCCAGACCATGGCCCGGACGCTGGAGATGGTGCGCGCCTTCCGCGAGGGCGACGCCGAGACCCCGATCATCCTGATGGGCTACTACAACCCGATCCACTCGATGGGGGTGGAGGCCTTCCTGACGGCGGCCAAGGCGGCCGGCGTCGACGGCCTGATCGTCGTCGATCTGCCGCCCGAGGAGGACGACGAGCTGTGCCTGCCGGCCAACCGCGCCGGGCTGCATTTCATCCGCCTGGCGACGCCCACGACCGACCAGCGCCGCCTGCCCGCGGTGCTGCGCAACACCTCCGGGTTCGTCTACTACGTCTCGATCACCGGCATCACCGGCG
>JACZTQ010000115.1 GCA_022573605.1 Pseudomonadota bacterium
GCCGCCGAGCGCGCGGCGGCCGAGAGGCGGGACCGGCGGGCCGGGCGCCAGGCGCGGGAGCGCACCCCGGCGCCGCGCCGTTACCGCGATTATCGCGACTCGGGCGAGTCCCGCGAGGCCTTCGCCGAGCGGGTCGGGCGCGCCGAGCGCCAGGCCGAGCGCGAGAGCATGTCGGTGGGACGGATACTGGCCGGCGGCGCCGTGCCGGAGAAATAAGGGTCGCCCGGTCATCGCGCCGGCAATCGCGAAACCGTGATCGGCGAACGACCGTCAACCGCCGCCAAATGCCGCTGGCGCACCTGAACGCTGCTCCGCCGCGCTTGCATCGGCAGGAGTCTTGGTTATTGTCGGCTCGGAGTCCGAGGGGGGCGGGATTTCCGATGTGTGAAAAATCACATGGCTGATCTTGGTCCCCGGCTCGCAAAAACTAGGGAGTTCCAAGATCATGAACATGAAACACATCATCACCGGCGCCGTGGCGGTGATCGGGCTGACCGCCGGCTCGGCGATTGCCCAGCAGCAGTTCGTCTCGATCGGCACCGGCGGCGTGACCGGCGTCTACTATCCGACCGGCGGCGCGATCTGCCGGCTGATGAACAAGAGCCGCAAGGAGCACGGCTTCCGCTGCTCGGTGGAGTCGACCGGCGGCTCGATCTACAACCTCAACACCATTCGCGCCGGGGAGCTGGAGTTCGGCGTCGTCCAGTCCGACTGGCAGTATCACTCCTATCACGGCACCTCGAAATTCGCCGATGCGGGTCCCTACGAGGATCTGCGCGCGGTGTTCTCGGTGCATCCGGAGCCGGTGACTATTCTTGCTCGGGACGATTCCGGAATTCAGGACTTGGCCGATATCAAAGGCAAGCGGCTGAACATCGGCAATCCTGGCTCCGGCACCCGGGGCACCTGGGAGGTGTTGGAGGAAGCGCTGGGTTGGGAGCGTTCGGACCTGAAGCTGGCGACGGAGTTGAAATCAGCCGAAATGGCCCAGGCACTTTGCGACGGCAAGTATGATGCCTACTTCTGGCTGGTCGGCCATCCCTCGGCAAGCACTCAGGAAGCGCTCGCGAGCTGTGCGTCGCACCTTGTCAGCGCAACGGGTCCGGTGATCGAGAAACTTATCGCGGAGCGGCCCTATTATCGCTACGCAACCATCCCGGCGGGGATGTATGGCGACAATCCCGAGATCGCCACCTACGGCGTCGGCGCGACCTTCGTGTCCTCGGCCAGCGTGCCGGATGAAGCCGTCTACGCGCTCGTCAAGGCGGTTTTCGATAACTTCGAGCAGTTCAAGGGCTTCCACCCGGCCTTCAGGAACCTGAAGGAGTCGGAGATGATCACGGATGGTCTCTCGGCGCCGCTGCATCCGGGCGCGATCAAGTACTACAAGGAGCGCGGCTGGATGTAATCCGGCCGTTCGGGCGGGGCGCATGGCGTCCCGCCCGGTCGCCTCGTCGAATGAAATTGAGCGAAATCCGTTTACCGGCCGGCCCGGCCGCGACGATCCCGCGCCGCGCCGTGCCTGCCGGAGAGAAGCGCCATGACTGACGGTCTGGGACGCCTCGACGAGTTGCCCCGGGTCCGCCTCGCGCCCGACCCCACGCCGCTGGAGCGGCTGCCAAATATCGAGCGCGAGATCGCCGGGCCGCGCCTCTACGTCAAGCGCGACGACACCCACCCGCTGGCCTTCGGCGGCAACAAGGTGCGCCAGCTCGAATTCTATTTCGGCGAAGCCCGCGAGCAAGGCGCAGATTCGGTGCTGATCACCGGCGCGGTGCAGTCGAATTTCTGCCGGCTCTGCGCCGCCTTCGCCGCCCGTCTCGGGCTGGAGTGCCATATCCAGATGGAAGACCGGGTGCCATCGGGCGACCCGCTCTACCGTTCGTCGGGCAATGTGCTGGTTGAGCGCCTGCTCGGCGCGACGCTGCACTCCTATCCCGATGGCGAGGACGAGGCCGGGGCCGACGCCCGGCTGGAAGAGATCGCCGCCGGGCTGCGCGCGAGCGGGCGCACACCTTACGTGATCCACCTGGCGCCCGGGCATCCGCCGCTCGGTGCGCTGGGTTATGTGGTGGGGGCGCGGGAGCTCGCCGGCCAGCTCGAGGCGATGGAGATCCGGCCCAGCGCCTTCGTGGTGCCCTCGGGCAGCGGCGCGACCCATGCCGGGTTCCTGTTCGGGCTGCGCGCGCTTGGCATCGATGCCCCGGTGCTGGGGGTCTGCGTGCGCCGCGCCGCCGATTTGCAGCAACCGCGCATTCTGGCCCGCTGCGGCGAGATTGCGAAGCTGCTGGGGGTGCCGTCGCCGGTGATTGCGGCCGATGTGCAGATCACCGACGAATTTCTGGCGCCGGGTTATGGCCAGCTCAACCCAGCCACCCGCGAGGCGATCATGACCGGCGCCTCGCGCGAGGCGCTGATGCTCGACCCGGTTTATTCCGGAAAGGCGATGGCGGCGTTCCTCGACCGGGCCCGCAGAGGCGCCGCGGAGGAGACGCTGGTCTTCCTGCACACCGGCGGCACGCCGGCGATCTTTGCCTATGGCAACGTGCTGGGCGAGGGTTTCGGCTGGTGAGGGCCAGTCGGAATTCTCTAATCCGCCCAGGCGTTGGGTGATTTTTTGGCCAAAACCCCGCGCATGACAGCGGGAGGGGAGGGGAAGATGCCGAGGGAAGATCTCAAGTCCGACGCCGCCACCGATCTGGTCGCCCAGGTCGATACCGGCGCGCGCAATCTGGCTGGCGGGCTGGGAAAGATGATCCTCGTCATCGCCTTCATCTGGGCGATCTTCCAGCTCTACATCGCCTCGAACCTGCCGTTCTCGCTGGCCGCAAACACCGGGCTGCGCTGGCTGGTGGTCACCGGCTCCGAGGCCAGGCGCATCCATTTCGCCTTCGCGCTGGTGCTGGCGGCGATGGCATTCCCGTTGTTCAAGTCCAGCCCGCGTGACCGCATCCCCTGGTATGACTGGGTGCTGATCGCACTGAGCCTGGTGGTGTCGCTGCACGCGGTGGTGTTCCGCGAGTCGATCGCGCTGCGCGCGGGCCTGCCGACGACCGATGATCTGATCGTCTCCGCGCTCGGCATGCTGATTCTGGCCAGCGCCGTCTACCGGGCGCTGGGCCTGCCGCTGACGATCGTGGCCACCGTGTTCGTCTGCTACGTCTTCTTCGGCGATGCGCGCTGGCTGCCCGAGGTGATGCAGTGGAAGGGCGCCTCCTTCGGCAAGGCGACCTGGCATTTCTGGATGCAGGGCGAGGGCGTCTTCGGCGTCGCGCTCGGCGTCTCGGCCTCGCTGATCTTCCTGTTCGTGCTGTTCGGCTCCATCCTCGAGAAAGCCGGCGCGGGCAACTATTTCATCAAGATCGCCTTTGCCTGTCTGGGCCATCTGCGCGGCGGCCCGGCCAAGGCGGCGGTGGTCGCCTCGGCCTTGAGCGGGCTCTATTCCGGCTCCTCGATCGCCAACGTGGTCACCACCGGCACCTTCACCATCCCGCTGATGAAGCGCACCGGGTTCAGCGCCGAGAAGGCGGGCGCGATCGAGGTCGCCTCGTCGACCAACGGCCAGCTCACCCCGCCGGTGATGGGAGCGGCGGCGTTCTTGATCGCCGAGTTCACCGGCGTGCCCTATCACGACCTCATCAAGATCGCCGTGCTTCCGGCGCTGGTGAGCTACATCGCACTGGTCTACATCGTCCATCTCGAGGCGCTGAAGATGGGCCTGAAGGGCCTGCCCAAGCCGCCCTCGACGATGACCCTGGCGACCAAGATGATCGGCTTCCTGACCGGCTTCCTGGGCATCACGGCGCTGGCGGCGGTGGTCTATTACGGGATGGGCTGGATCAAGGTGGCGTTACCCGAGCAGGCCTTCCTGATCGTCAGCATCGGGGTCGCGGCGGGCTATCTGTTCCTGCTCTGGATCGCGGCCCGGCACCCGGACCTGGAGATCGACGACCCCAACGCGCCGGTCACCGAACTGCCGGTCGCCGGCGACGTTGCCCGCACCGGCTATTATTTCATCCTGCCGATCGTGATCCTGATCTGGTGCATCGTGGTCGAGCGGCTGTCGCCGGCGCTGTCGGCCTTCTGGGCCACCATCGCGATGATCATCGTGGCGCTGACCCAGCACCCGATCAAGGCGCTGATGCGCGGCGAGCGGCACGAACTGGGCCACGCCATCCGGCGCGGTATCGGCGAGTGGATCGACGGCATGATCGCGGGCTCGCGCAACATGATCGGCATCGGCATCGCCACCGCCGCCGCCGGCATCATCATCGGCACCGTCTCGCTGACCGGCGCCCACATGATCATCGGCGAGCTGGTCGAGTTCCTGTCCGGCGGCAGCCTGATGATCATGCTGCTGCTGGTGGCGGTGATGAGCCTGCTGCTCGGCATGGGGCTGCCGACCACGGCGAACTACATCGTGGTCTCGTCGCTGATGGCGCCGGTGATCGTGATCGTCGGGGCCCAGTCGGGCCTGGTGGTGCCGCTGGTCGCGGCGCATATGTTCGTGTTCTATTTCGGCATCCTCGCCGACGACACGCCGCCGGTGGGGCTCGCCGCCTTCGCGGCGGCGGCGATCAGCGGCGGCGATCCGATCAAGACCGGCATCCAGGGCTTCATGTACGACATCCGCACCGCCCTGCTGCCGTTCATGTTCATCTTCAACACCGATCTGCTGCTGATCGACGTGGGGCCGCTGCAAGCGGTGGCGGTGTTCGCCGTCGCGGTGGTGGCGATGATGTGCTTTGCCGCCGCGACCCAGGGCTATTTCTTCGCCCGCAACAAGATCTGGGAGCTGCCGATCCTGCTGCTGGTGGCCTTCACCCTGTTCCGGCCGGGCTACTGGCTCGACCAGATCGAGGCGCCCTACCTCGAATACCGGGGCGCCGCGGTGATCGAGGCCGCCGCCGGATTGCCGGACGGCGGCGAGCTGCGGGTGGTCGTGTCGGGGCCGGATTTCGATACCGGCAAGATCGCCCAAACGACTTTCGTTCCGGTGCTCGAGGCTGGTGCGGATGGCGCCGGGCGCCTGGCGGCGGCGGGTCTGGTGGTGCTCGAAGAGGACGGGGTCATCAAGCTCGAGGACCCCGCCTTCGGCACGATCTATTACGAGAAGCTCAGCCGCGAGTACGACTTCTACGACGACCAGCCGGTGCAGATCGTGCGGGCCGAGGTGGCGGCCGACCGGATGGCGAAGGAGTGGTTCTTCCTGCCCGCCCTGGTGCTTCTGCTGTTGCTGATCCTGGTGCAGCGCCGCCGCGCCACCCAGCCGGCTTTCTGAAGGAGGGCGCCGTGTTCAAGTCGATCCTTCTGCCCATCGATCTGGCCACCGAGGCGAACTGGGAGAAGCCGCTGGCGCTGGCGGCCGGACTGGCCCGCGACGGCGGCGGCGTGCTGCATGTGATGTCGGTGCTGCCGGATTTCGGCATGTCGGTCGTCGGCTCATATTTCGACAAGGACTTCGAGGGCGCCGCATTGAAGGACATGGCCGGCCAGATCACGTCCTGGGTGTCGCGCAACGTGCCCGAGGGGGTCAGGGCCGAGGCCCACGTGGCGCATGGTTCGATCTACGGCGAGATCATGCGGCTGGCCGACAAGCTGGGCTGCGACGCCATCGTCATGGCCGCCCACCGGCCCGAGTTGCGCGACTACCTGCTGGGGCCGAACGCGTCCCGGGTGGTGCGCCACGCCAACCAGTCGGTGCTGGTGGTGCGGGACTAGGGCGCCCGGTAGGGCGGACAGGATTGTCCGCCCTACCGCTGGCGCAAATTCCGGCCGCCCTTCCCCGGCCTCGAGCCGGGGCCTCGACCCGCAAGGCGCAACAGCGCGAGACCCCGGCTCAAGGCCGGGGAAGGGCGGTAGGAATTCACCATATCCGGTGATTGGGAGAACGTCCGATCCGGGACGCTAGCGCAGCACCAGTTCAACCCGGCGGTTGAGGATGCGCCCGGCATCGGTGGCGTTGGTCGAGACCGGGGCGAGATAGCCCACCCCGTGAGCCTCGAGCCTATCGGCGGCGGCGCCGCGCTCGATCAGGGCGGCGCGCACCGCCTCGGCGCGGCGTTTCGACAGGGCGATGTTGGCGTCGAGCGATCCCTGGTTGTCGGAATGGCCGACGATCACCACGGCCAGCTCCGGGTTGCCGGACAGCAGCCGGGCGAGGATATCCAGCGCCGGGGCCGAGCCCGCCGAGAGCGCGGCGCCCCCGGTTTCGAAGATCAGCCCCTCGACCGGGACGTGGCCGTACTCGGTGAGCCGGTCGAGCAGCGATTTCTCGTCCTGGGCCAGGATCACCGGCGGGGCGGCGGCGTCGGGCGGCGGCGCCGGGGTGATCATCAGGCCCGGCTCGCCCGGCGTCACCACAACGGTCTGGATATAGACCGCGCCGAGCAGCCGGCTGACCAGCACCGAGACAAAGGTCTCGGCGCTGTTATCGGCCCCGGCATCAGCGGCGCGGCTGGCGGAAAGTTGGGCAAAATCGGCGGTGTCGATCAGCATCGCCGGCGGCGGCAGAAGCTGGACTTTGAAGCGGAAATCGAAGCCGCCGCAGGCGGCATCGGCGCAGTCGAGCAGCGGCCGGTAGCCGAGGGCGGCGAGCCGGGTGCGGTAGCCCTCGATGACCTCGGCGGTGCTGACGTCCGGAGCATCGAGCCGGAAGCCGGACCAGATCACCCTGCCCTCGATCTCGCGGGCATTGGCGGGACCGGGGCCGTAGCGACCGACGGGCAGGGCGTAGCGGTCGAAGGGCCGGTCGCTGTGGGCGGTGGCGACGGCGCCTTCGGGCGCGCCGGGGTCGGGCACCGCAACCGGGTCCGCAGCCGATTCCTGCGCCGGTTCCTGGGCCGCCGCGACCAGCGGCAAGCCGACCAGCGCGGCCGCCATCACGGCCATCCGCCCTCTGCGCCGCGCAATATTCACGGGGCGTCCTCCCTGCAACTCGATGCGATGCGGTAATGGTAGCCGCCCACGCGCGCGATGCCCAGCCTCGCGTAGAGGGCGCGGGCCGGGGCGTTGGCCTCGGTCACCGCCAGCGCCAGCCACGCCGCGCCCTGCTCGGCGGCAAAGCTGGCGGCGCCGCGCATCAGCAGCAAGCCGCCGCCCTTGCGGCGGTGCTCGGGGGCGACCTCGATGGCGTGGATCATGGCGATATCGCCATCGCCCTCCTTGTTGGCAACGGCGACGAAGGCGACGCCGGCGGGGCGCTCGCCGGCCCGGGCCAGAAGGATCATGCACGGGCCTTGCACGCGGGTCATCACCGCCCGGCGGCCGGGACCGATGCCGCCGCGCGCCCAGATTTCATCGGCGATGGCCAGCGGCGAGGCGGCGCGGAACACCTTCGCCGTCTCGTCGCGCCCGCCGGCGAGGCCGGCGGCCGGGGCGGCGTAGAGCGCCACCGGGTCTTTCATCGCGTAGCCCGCCTCGGCGAGGCGGCGGTCAAGCTCGGTCTGGTCGGGGGTGAGGCGGAACAGCGGCCTCTGGCCCCAGGCCCGCATGGTGTCCTCGGCGGGGGCGATTCCGGCGGCCTGATCGCCCGACTCCGCAATCGAGGCGGCCGAGACGCGCTGGCCGCCGCCGGCGCCCCGGCGCAGCAGCCACGACCCGGCCCGATAGAACTCCGCCGGCGGCCAGGTGGCGTCGATCGCGGCCATGATGCGCTGGGCATCCGGGGGGCTATCGGGGAGCGTATCGGGAGGCGTCATCCCCTCTCCCTCAGCAGCCGGGCCTTTTCGCGGGCCCAGTCGCGCCGCTTCTCGGTCTCGCGCTTGTCGGCCATCTTCTTGCCCTTGGCGATGCCGAGCAGGAGCTTGGCGATGCCCTTGTCGTTGAAATAGAGCTTCAGCGGCACCACGGTCATGCCCTCGCGGCCAATCGAAGCCTTGAGCCGGGTCAGTTCGCGCTTGTGGACCAGCAGCTTGCGGCGGCGGCGCGCATCGTGGCTGAAGGCGATCGACATGGCCTGGGAGAACGGCCCGATGTAGCTGTTGATCAGCCACAGCTCGGCGCCTTCCACGGTGGCGTAGCTCTCGGCGATGTTGGCCTTGCCCTCGCGCAGCGACTTGACCTCGGAGCCCTCCAGCATGAGGCCGGCCTCGATTGTATCCTCGATGAAGTAGTGGTGCCGGGCCTTGCGGTTCTCGGCCACGACGCGGCCGGTCGGACGCTTCTTCTTCCTGGCCATTGGCGATCCTTGGTATCAGGCGTTGATCAGTCCGGCATGGACCATCGCCGCGCGGATCTGGCCCTGGACCGGCTCGGTCAGGGGGACCAGCGGCGAGCGCACCTCCTCCGAGCAGCGCCCCAGCACCGAGAGGCCGTATTTGGCCCCGGCCAGGCCCGGCTCGACGAAGATCGCGGTGTGCAGCGGCATCAGCCGGTCCTGGTAGTCGAGCGCGGTGGCATAGTCGCCGGCCAGCATCGCCTCCTGGAACCGGGCACAGAGCGCCGGGGCGACGTTGGCGGTGACCGAGATGCAGCCGACCCCCCCTTGGGCGTTGTAGCCGATCGCCGAGGCGTCCTCGCCGGAGAGCTGGATGAAATCCCTGCCGCAGGTGATCCGCTGCTGCGAGATCCGGGTGACGTCGCCGGTGGCGTCCTTGACCCCGACGATGCGCGGCAGCCTGGCCAGCTCGCCCATGGTCTCGGGCGACATGTCGACGGCCGAGCGGCGGGATGTTGTAGATGATGATCGGCAGCTCGCAGCAGTCGTGCAGCGCGGTGTAATGGGCGATCAGCCCGGCCTGGGTGGGCTTGTTGTAATAGGGCGTGACCACCAGGGCGGCGTCGGCGCCGACGCGCTCGGCGTATCGCATGAAGCGGATCGCCTCGACGGTGTTGTTCGAGCCGGCGCCGGCGATCACCGGCACCCGTTTGGCCGCCTTCGCCACCACGATCTCGATGACGCGCTCGTGCTCGTCATGGCTCAGGGTCGGGCTCTCGCCGGTGGTGCCGACCGGCACCAGCCCGTGGCTGCCCTCGGCGATGTGCCACTCGACCAGCGCCTCCAGCGTGGCCTCGTCGACGGCGCCATCCTTGAACGGGGTCACCAGGGCGACAAACGAACCTTTGAACATGATCATCGTTCCGGTCTGTGCGGGGTTGGTCGGGCGGCGCGAACCTAGGCCCAAACCGCCGCTTCCGCAAGGGCGCGCGCGCGACGCGAAGGCGGGCAATTTTCCGTGAAAACACGCGGAAGGTTCGATACGCAACGAGCAAGCTGTGTTAGAATCGCCGAAAAATTGCGGGCCGAAAATACCGCCGCGCCAAAAATACCGGGGCCTGAGAGCAGGAAAGGGCCGTCGCGAGCCCTTTACG
>JACZTQ010000116.1 GCA_022573605.1 Pseudomonadota bacterium
AGTTTCGGGCGGAAGTTTTCTCGCCACCGGGTCCTGATCCGGACCGATCAGCGAAGCCCGGCGCCGCCCCCGCCGATTTCGCCCCCCTCTCCCTGGGGGAGAGGGGTCGGGGGAGAGGCTGCGGCGGTGGGGCCGGGTGCCGGGGTGCCGTTTGAGTCTTTGCCCGTGATAAAATCCGTTTCACGGATTTTCGGCGCCGCCCCCCACCCGTTCGGTGGGACAAACGTCCACTGGACGTTTGTCTAATCCACCTCACCCCACGCCCAACCACCGATGGTACCCGGGCATGATCGGTGGTTGGGCGGGGAGGTGGGGTGGGGGGCGGCGCGCGCCCAAAAGATGCGAAGCAGCTTTTGGAACAGGCGCACACAACCATCACTCCGGCAGCAGCAGCGAGGCGTCGCCGTAGGAGTAGAAGCGGTAGCCGGCCGCGACGGCATGGGCGTAGAGCGCCCGCATCCGCTCCCGCCCCATCAGCGCCGAGACCAGCATGAACAGGGTCGAGCGCGGCAGGTGGAAATTGGTCATCAGCCCGTCGATGGCGCGGAACCGGTAGCCCGGGGTGATGAAGATGGCGGTCTCGCCGCTGAACGGGGCCACCTTCCCGCCCGGCCCGGCGGCGGCCTCCAGCAGGCGCAGCGCGGTGGTGCCGACGGCGATGATCCGCCCGCCCGCGGCGCGCGCCGCGTTGACCGCTTCGGCGGTCTCGGGGCTGATCTCGCCCCATTCCGCGTGCATCCGGTGCTCGGCGATGGTCTCGGTCCTGACCGGCAGGAAGGTGCCGGCGCCGACATGCAGGGTGAGGCGGGCCGAGAGAACCCCGCGCGCCGCCAGCACCGTCATCAGCGCCTGGTCGAAATGCAGCGCGGCGGTGGGGGCGGCCACGGCGCCAAGGCGGCGCGCGAAGATGGTCTGGTAGTCCTCGGCGTCCTGGGCGTCGGCGGCGCGGCGATTGGCGATGTAGGGCGGCAGCGGCATCACCCCGGCCGCGGCGATGGCGGCGTCCAGAGCGGCGCCGCCGCGGTCGAAGGCGAGGGCGATCTCGCCGGCCTCGCGCCGCTCGGCCACCTCCGCCGTCAGACCGCCGCCGAACGCGATGCGGTCGCCCGGCGCCAGCCGCCTGGCCGGGCGGGCCAGCGCGGTCCAGCTTGCGTCGCTATCGCGGTGGATCAGGGTGACCTCGATCTTGGCCACGCCCGAGCCGTCGGCGCTGGCGCGGCGGCGCTCGCCGGACAGGCGGGCGGGGATCACTTGGGTGTCGTTGAACACCAGCATGTCGCCGGGCCGCAGCCACTCGGCGAGATCGCGCACATGGGAATTGTGCGTCTCGCTCCCGCGCGCCACCAGCAGCCGCGCGGCCGGGCGGGGCCGCACCGGGCGCAGCGCGATCAGGCGCTCGGGCAGGTCGAAGTCGAAGTCGGAGAGTTTCATCGCCCCGCCTTAGCGGCGCGGCGCCTACCCGTCCAGACTCACTCGCCCATCATCCAGATGCCGTCGGGCTCGAAGGCGTGGAAGGCGAAGGCGAACACCACCTCGTGGATCACCCCAGCGCCGGTGGCGGCGTCATGGACCCGGACATCGCCGACCTCGCGCCCGGCGCCGATGGCCCTTGTGTCGAGCGCCGAGGCCTGGCCCTCGGCCCAGCTCAGTCGGTAGCCCGCCTCGGTGATCTCGCCGGCCTCGGCCAGCCGGGTCAGCGGCCAGGCCCGGTTGCCGACCCGCACCACCCGCGCCACCGGATCGATGCCGTGGGGCGGCATCTCGCCCCGGTAGAGGAACGGCGCGCCGCTGTCGTAGCCGGCATAGGGGTTGGCGCCGTAGTTGCGCCGGTAGCCGCCGGGCTGGGCCATCACCAGACCGTCGGGGTTGCGCCCGAGATATCCCTGCCAGCTTTCCAGCCAGGCGGGCAGGGGGGTCAGGTCCGAGCCCTGCAACTCGCCGACGATGGCGCGGCCGTTGAACTGCTGCCACCAGCTTTCGGTCTGGCGGTCGAACATCACCATGTCGGAGAAGCGCAGCTTGCCCGAGACGCCGAATTCCAGCACCCGCCCATCGAGCCGGCGGTCGAAGATCAGGCCGGAATTGCACAGCGGGCAGAAGGTGACGGCGATCGGCACGTCTCCGGCCACGTCGTTGACGATCTCGTGCCACATCAGGTAGCGCACCGGGTAGGCGCGGGCCGGCTGGCCCTCGAGTTCCAGCACCATCACCGGCTCGCGCGGATCGAGGCCGTCCTCGGCGCCGGCGGCGATCATCTCCGGCCCGGTGATCGCCGGGATGCCGTCCTTGCCCGGTCCGCCGGAGAAGATCTCGGCGGGATCGACCTCGATGCGGCTGAAATCGGTCTGCGGCCAGGCGCGCTTCCACTGCGCCGGCACTTCGGCGGCGCCGGCCGCGAACGGCGCCAGCAACAGGGCGGCGCCCGCGATCAGGGGGGCGATCAGGCGAAGATACATGGTGCGTCTCCCGTTTCCACCTTCGGGGGTTCGCGACAGCATAGGGCGCGGGAAAGCCCCGCGCCCGGAAAATCGGTTCACAATGCCGCGAGGGTGTTATCCCGGCGAGCCCTTGATCGGACTCGCCGCACTCCCCGCCGTCATTCCCGCGAAGGCGGGAATCTCGGGGTCGCCGGTCATGAGATCCCCGCCTTCGCGGGGATGACGGAAAGGCCGGCTCACGGGCTCGCCGGCATCACTCGTCGGCGGCGACGCGGACCCGGATCATCCGGTCCGGATCGGCGACGGCGCCCGAACCCGGCACGCCGAGCTTGATGTTATCGACAAACTCCATGCCCGAGATCACCCGGCCCCAGACGGTGTACTGGTTGTTCAGGAAATGGCCGGCCTCGAGCATGATGAAGAACTGGCTGTTGGCCGAGTCCGGGCTCTGCGACCGGGCCATGCCGACCATGCCGCGATCGAAGGGCAGCGACGAGAACTCGGCCTTCAGGTCCGGGTAGTCCGAGGCGCCGGTGCCGGCGCGCCGGGCATTGTAGCCATCGGTCAGGTCGCCGAACTTCACATCCCCGGTCTGGGCCATGAAGCCCGTCATCACGCGGTGAAAGGCGACGCCGTCGTACTGGCCTTCGCGGGCCAGGGTCTTGATCCGCTCGACATGCAGCGGCGCCACGTCGGGCAGCATCTCGATGACGACCTCGCCGGTGCTCAACTCGATCACCAGGGTGTTTTCGGGGTCCTTGATTTCCACGGCCTTGGCCTCCGGGGTTGTAAGGGAGAACAGCAGGGCCGCCGTCAGGCAGATCGATTTGAACATCCGTTGCTCCGCTCGTGATTCGGGAAAGCGCAGGGTTAGCGCCTGGCGGGAGGCGGGTCAAATCCGCCGGGTGGCGGGGGTGTATGTCTTCTACGCCTGATCCAAAAGCCGCTTGCGCTGCTTTTGGGCGCGCGCCACCAGCCCACCCCTCCTCCCCGCCCAACCACCGATGGTACCCCAGGAATCATTGGGGCATGATCGGTGGTTGGGCGGGGAGGAGGGGTGGGCTGGTGGAGCCGGAAATCCGCAAAGCGGATTTCGTCACGGGCAAAATCAAACCGGGAGCCGGGTTATCGATGCAAACCCCTCAGGTCCGGCCAAAGCGCTTCTTCAGCGCCTGCTCGACCGCGGGCGAGACGAATTTCGAGACGTCGCCGCCCATCCGGGCGATCTCCTTGACCAATTTCGCGGCGATCGCCTGGTGGCGCGCGCCGGCCATCAGGAAAGCCATCTCGATATTGTCGTCCAGGGCGCGGTTCATGCCGACCATCTGGAACTCGTATTCGAAGTCGGCGACCGCGCGCAGGCCGCGGATGATCACCCCGGCGCCGACCTCGCCGGCAAAATTCACCAGCAGGTTGTCGAAGCTGCGGACCTCGATCGCCATGCCGGTCTCGGCGGCGATCCCGACGCACTCGCCCTCGATCAGGGCGACCCGCTCGTCGAGGCTGAACAGCGGTCCCTTGTCGCGATTGACGGCGATGCCGATCACCAGCCGGTCGACCAGCTTCGAGGCCCGGCGGATGATGTCGGTGTGCCCGAGCGTGACGGGATCGAATGTCCCGGGATACAGACCTGTGCGCAACCGACCCTCCCATGCCCCGGTTCACCAAGCACACAAGCAACATGGGCGGGGCGGGCCGGTCAAGCCGAAACCTGCCGCCGCGACGTTTTTGCCCACGGCATTGCCCATCGTGCTTCAGCCGCTGAGCATGCCCACCATGGCGGCGTTTTCCTGCTCGATCTCGTCCATCCGGGCCTTGACCACGTCGCCGATCGACAACAGGCCGACCATCTCGCCGCCCTCGGTGACCGGCATGTGGCGGAAGCGGCCCTCGGTCATCCGCGCCAGCACGGAGTCGGCCTTTTCCTCCGGTGTGCAGGTCTCGACCTTTTCCGTCATCAGCTTGCTCACCGGCATGGTCAGGCACCCGCCCGCCTCGCGGGCCAGGGCGCGGACGATGTCGCGCTCGCTGAGGATGCCGGCGATGTCGGCGCCGCTGACGCTGACGACGAGGGCGCCGAAGCGCTTCTCGGCCAGGATTGCGCAGGCGGTGGCGACACTGGTGTCGGGAGTAATCGTCTCGACCGTCGAGGAGCCCTTCAGCTTCAGGATATGCGTGACGTTCATGGCGCTCTCCTCACTGCTCCGTGACCTCAAGGTGAGATCATCGCCTGCGGGAGTCAATCGCCGGCAATGCTTTGGGGGCCGATTTTCGCCAGAGTCGGGGCGCGCCGCTATTGCGCCGCCATCCATCCGCGCCGCGCTTCGCTTGTGCACAAAACTATATACAACGTAGTTGACGTAGAATGTATTTCTATATAGGATTTCCGCATCGAACCGGCGGAGGATTATCATGAGCCACCCAATCGTCTCCAGCCTGGAGGAAGCGATCGAGAATATCGGCGCGTATCAGCGCGAAGTGGCGCGCCATCCGCACCTGGCGGCGCGGATGAAACAGGTGCATGTGTGGTATGCACATCGCACCGGCAAGGGCGACTGGCTGTTCTCGCACAGCAAATTCATCGGTTACCGCGCAAATACCGCGGCGGCCTATATCTCGGGGACGCAGGATCGTACTGGGGGTAAGACCGAAAAGGTTCTCAACCAATGGTTCGAGACCGTCGCCAACGATAACCGCCTTGGCTCGGAACTGCATACGGCACTGCGCGCCTTTCTCGCGAAGCACGGGCACGACGGTGCGCGGAGCGACGCGCGTATCTGCATTGCGCGTGGCGCCTTGACGTCACCGATGCAGTCGCTGCGCATTCTGGCGTTCGACCGCATCGCCGTCGATCCCGCGATTTGTGGCGGGCGGCCCCACATCCGCGAAACCAGGGTGCGGGTCGCCGACGTTCTCGACATGCTCGCTGGCGGCGCGACGCCGGGGGAGATTGTCGAGGACTTTCCCTACCTCGCACTGGAAGATGTGGCGGCTGCGCTGGCCTATGCCGCCGCGACCGCCGATCATCGCATCGTCGACGCCGCGTGACGCTTCGCTTCCTTGTCGATGCGCAATTGCCGCCCCGGTTCGCCGAGCGCTTGCGCGGCGCCGGATACCTTGCCGAGCACGTCAACGACATCGGTCTCGGCGCCGCGACCGACAACATGATCGCCGCCCACGCGCTCGCGTCGGGGGCGGTCATTGTCAGCAAGGACGCTGGCTTTGCCACCCTGGGCCGCCATGACGAGCGGGTTCGCGTGGTGTGGGTCAGGATCGGCAACACGACCATCACCGCGCTGTGGCGCGCCTTCCAGCCGCGTCTCGCCGAAATCGAAACGGCACTCCGGGATGGCGACATGCTGATCGAGGTCCGCTGAGCCGGGAGCCAGCACCCGGCAACGGCGGACAATCATGTCCGCCCTACCCTGCAACGCGGTGCGTAGGGCGGGGTTCTCCCCGCCACCAATCCGGCCGGGCCGGGAGGGCGGGGTGAACCCCGCCCTACTCCACGACCCGGCGTCGAGACAGGCAACCAGCACCGCCGGCGCCACTATGCCCTCCTCCCCCCTCGTGGGGGAGGTTGGGAGGGGGGACGGCGCGCAGCGCCGTTGCGCTCGGGGAACCGTAGGGCGGAACTCGTTCCGCCATTCTGGCCGCGTTACCGTGAAGAGTGGCGTAGGGCGGAACTCGTTCCGCCATCCCCCGGCCAAGGTGGCGGAACAAGTTCCGCCCTACGACCACTGCGCCCGCCACCCAGATCCCGTTAACCATAAAACACGTTCACAGAGCTATCCTAATGATATCAACACCCCAACCCCCGTTGCACGCGTGCAGCCGGCTCCCCCGCCCTCACTCCGCCGCCATCCTTCCCGCCTTGACCAGCATGTGCCGCAGATACCGCCCGGTGTGGCTCTCCTCCACCTCGGCCACCTCCTCCGGCGTCCCCGCCGCCACGATCCGCCCGCCGCCGTCGCCGCCCTCGGGGCCCAGATCGATGATCCAGTCGGCGGTCTTGATGACGTCGAGATTGTGCTCGATCACCACCACCGTGTTGCCCTGGTCGACCAGCTCGTGCAGCACCTCCAGCAGCTTGCGAACGTCGTCGAAATGCAGCCCCGTGGTCGGCTCGTCGAGGATGTAGAGGGTGCGCCCGGTGGCCCGGCGGCTGAGCTCCTTCGACAGCTTGACCCGCTGCGCCTCGCCGCCCGACAGCGTGGTCGCCTGCTGGCCGATCTTGATGTAGCCCAGCCCGACCCGCTCCAGCGTCACCATCTTCTCGCGGATCGCCGGGATCGCGGCGAAGAACTTCACCCCGTCCTCGACCGTCATGTCGAGCACCTGGGCGATGGAATGGCCGCGATACTTGATCTCCAGGGTCTCGCGGTTGTAGCGCGCCCCCTTGCAGGTGTCGCAGGTGACGTAGATGTCGGGCAGGAAGTGCATCTCGATCTTGATCACCCCGTCGCCCTTGCAGGCCTCGCAGCGCCCGCCCTTGACGTTGAACGAGAAGCGGCCCGGCTTGTAGCCGCGGGCCTTGGATTCCGGCAGGCCGGTGAACCAGTCGCGGATCGGCCCGAAGGCGCCGGTATAGGTCGCCGGGTTCGAGCGCGGCGTGCGGCCGATCGGCGACTGGTCGATGTCGATCACCTTGTCGAGGTGCTCGAGCCCGCGGATGGTGCGGCAGGGCATCGGTTGTAGCCGGGCCCGGTTCAGCCGGTTGGCGGCGGCCTTGTAGAGGGTCTCCACCGTCAGGGTCGACTTGCCTCCCCCCGAGACCCCGGTGATGCAGGTGAAGGTGGCGAGCGGGAAGGCGACGTCGATGTCCTTGAGGTTGTTGCCGGTGGCGCCCTCGACGATCAGGGTCTTGCCGTTGCCCGGGCGGCGGGAGCCGGGGATCGGCACCTGGCGCCGGCCAACCAGGTAGTCGCCGGTGATCGAGCCCGGCGTGGCGGCGATCTCGTCGGGGGTGCCGGTGGCGATGATCCGGCCGCCGTGGACCCCGGCGCCGGGGCCGATGTCGATCACATGGTCGGCCGAGCGGATCGCCTCCTCGTCGTGCTCGACCACGATCACCGTGTTGCCCTGGTCGCGCAGCCCCTCGAGGCTGTCGAGCAGCCGCCGGTTGTCGCGCTGGTGCAGGCCGATCGAGGGCTCGTCGAGCACGTAGAGCACGCCGGTCAGCCCCGAGCCGATCTGGCTCGCCAGCCGGATGCGCTGGCTCTCGCCGCCGCTGAGCGTGCCGGAATTGCGGCTCAAGGTGAGGTAATCGAGCCCGACATCGACCAGGAACCCGAGCCGGGCGCGGATCTCCTTGAGGATCATGGCGGCGATCTCGTTCTTCTGGGCGCTCAGGTCGGCGGGCACGCCGGTGACCCAGTCCAGCGCCTCGCGGATCGACATTTCGGTGACCAGGCCGACATGGCGCCCGCCGATCTTCACCGCCAGCGACTCGGGCCGCAGCCGGTGGCCGCCGCAGGCGCCGCAGGGACGGTTGGCCTGGTAGCGCTCGAACTCCTCGCGCACCCAGCTCGAATCGGTCTCGCGGTAGCGCCGGGCCATGTTCGGGATCACCCCCTCGAAGGGCCGCTTGATCTGGTAGACCCGGCCGCCGTCGTCGTAGCGGAAGGTGACCTCCTCCTCGCCCGAGCCGTAGAGCATCACCTGGCGCGCCGCCTCCGGCAACTCGCCCCAGGGGGTGGCGTGGCTGAAGCCGAAATGCTTGCCCAGCGCCTCCAGGGTCTGGCGGAAATAGGGCGTCTTCGATTTCGACCACGGCGCCAGCGCGCCCTGGATCAGGCTCAACCCCTCGTCCGGCACCACCAGGCGCACGTCGAAATAGAGCTCCACCCCGAGCCCGTCGCACTCCGGGCAGGCGCCGAACGGGGCGTTGAACGAAAAGAGCCGCGGCTCGATCTCGGCGATGGTGAAGCCCGACACCGGGCAGGCGAAGTTCTCCGAGAAGGTGATCCGCTCCGGGTCGGACTCGGGCTCGCCGTCCCCCCCTTCACTAGTGCGGGGCGCGGTCTCGATGATGGCGATGCCGTCGGCCAGCCCCAGCGCGGTGGTGAAACTGTCGGCCAGCCGGGTCTCGATGCCGGGTTTGACGATGATCCGGTCGACCACCACGTCGATATTGTGGCGGAACTTCTTGTCCAGGGTGGGCGGCGCCTCGAGGTCGTGGAATGCGCCGTTCACCTTGACCCGCTGGAAGCCCTGCTTGCGCAGCTCGATGAATTCCTTGCGGTATTCGCCCTTGCGGTCGCGCACGATCGGGGCCAGCAGGTAGGCCCGCGTGCCCTGCTCCATCGCCATCACCCGGTCGACCATGTCGGCGACCTGCTGGGCCTCGATCGGCAGGCCGGTGGCGGGCGAGTAGGGGGTGCCGGCGCGGGCGAACAGCAGGCGCAGGTAGTCGTTGATCTCGGTCACCGTGCCGACGGTGGAGCGCGGGTTCTTCGAGGTCGTCTTCTGCTCGATCGAGATCGCCGGGCTGAGGCCGTCGATATGATCGACATCGGGTTTTTGCATCTTCTCGAGGAATTGCCGTGCATAGGCGCTCTGGCTTTCGTTGTAGCGCCGGCTGCCCTCGGCATAGATGGTGTCGAAGGCGAGCGACGACTTGCCCGAGCCGCTGAGCCCGGTGATCACCACCAGCCGGTCGCGCGGGATGTCGACATCGACCCCCTTGAGGTTGTGCTCGCGCGCCCCCCGGACTGAGATGAATTTCCGCTCGGCCATGCCTTGGTGCCTGATTCCGTTGCCGGCTCAGAGATAACGACTCGCCCAACGATTGCGAGTCGCGATTGCGAATCGACCGATTGTAAACAAACCATGAACATTTGCAATCAGTTCAGATGATTGCCGTTAACGG
>JACZTQ010000117.1 GCA_022573605.1 Pseudomonadota bacterium
GCTCGCGGTCGCCACCGGCGACAATGTGCGCGAGCCGCAGAACCGCCGGGTCGAGATCACGCTCTCGAACTGAGCCGCGGCGCATTGAATCAGACCGCCCCGCGCACCATCTGTGCGGGGCGGTTTTTTTGCTGGCGTGTAAGTGGCGAATACCGAAGCCCGGCGATCGGAGCCTATCGCGGCAGACCCCTCCCCAACCCCATCTGCGACGCTTGCGCGGCCGCATCCGCGGCCACGGTCCCTTGCGAGCCTTCCGGGGGAGGGGCTTCAAGCCCCCGGAATGCGCCCCTCCCCATGATTGTCGCGATATGGACATCATGATACCCGAGGGGGTCATAAGTTGACCGCCAAGGTAAGGATGCGCCTCCGAATTTGTCGCACTACAAGTCAGGGAGAATATGATGAGACTTGCAATCAACTCAAACGTTACGGCTTTGCGGCGTGTAGCCGCGCCGGTGCTCGCGGCGCTCTCGCTTCTGGTAGCCGCCCCGGCATCGGCCCAGACCGACAAGCCGCTCAACTTCCTGATTATCTGGGGCGACGACATCGGGGTCTGGAACATCAGCGCCTACAATCGGGGCATGATGGGCTATCAGACGCCCAATATCGACCGCATCGCCAGGGAGGGGATGCTCTTCACCGATGCCTATGGCGAGCAGTCCTGCACCGCCGGCCGGGCTGCGTTCATCACCGGGCAGAGCCCGTTTCGCACCGGCCTGACCAAGGTCGGCCTGCCGGGCTCCGATCTCGGCTTGCGGGTGGAAGATCCGACCATCGCGGAATATCTCAAGTCGAAGGGCTACATGACCGGGCAATTTGGCAAGAACCACCTCGGCGACCTCGACTCGATGCTTCCGACCAACAATGGCTTCGACGAGTTCTTCGGCAGCCTCTACCACCTGAACGCCGAGGAGGAGCCCGAGCACGTGGACTATCCGCATGACGTGGTGCTGGCCGACGGGCAGACATTCCTGGAGAAGTTCGGCCCGCGCGGCGTGCTCCACACCTTCTCTGATGGTCGGATCGAGAACACCGGCGCGCTGACCAAGAAGCGCATGGAGACGGTGGACGAGGAGTTTCTCGCGGCGGCGCTCGACTTCATGGAGCGGGCCAATACCCAGGGCACACCCTTCTTCCTGTGGTTCAACTCCACCCGCATGCATGTCTGGACGCACCTGAAGGAAGAGAGCGTCGGCGTCACCGGCCTCGGCGTCTTTGCCGACGGCATGGTTGAGCATGACGGCCATGTGGGCGTGCTGCTCGACAAACTCGACGAGCTCGGCATCGCCGACAACACGGTGGTGATGTATTCGTCCGATAACGGCGCCGAGGTGTTCACCTGGCCCGACGGCGGCACCACGCCGTTCCGGGGCGAGAAGAACGACAACTGGGAAGGCGGCTACCGCGTGCCCTTGTTCGTCAAATGGCCGGGGGTGATCGAACCGGGCTCGGTTTCCAACGACATCATCAGCCACACCGACTGGTTTCCGACCATCGCCGCCGCGCTCGGCGACGACGACCTGAAAGAGCGGATGATGGAAGGGCCGGTGTTCGGCGAGGACAACACCAAGGTGCACCTCGACGGCTACAACTTCCTGCCGCGCTGGAAGGGCGAGGCCGAGGAAGGGCCGCGCCGGGAGTTCTTCTACTTCTCCGATGGCGGCGACCTGCTGAACCTGCGTTACAACCGATGGAAGATCGTGTTCGCCGAGCAGCGCGCGGAAGGTTTTGACGTCTGGCAGGAACCGTTCACCTTCCTGCGGCTGCCGAAGATCTTCGACCTTCGCGCCGATCCGTTCGAGCGGGCCGATCATGAAGCGATCGGCTATGCGAAGTGGCGTCTCGAACGGACCTACCTGTTGGTTCCGGCGGTGGCCATCGTGGCGAAGTTCCTCGGAACCTTCAAGGAATTCCCGCCGCGGCAGACCCCGGCCAGCTTCTCGATCGACCAGGTGATGGAGAAGATGACGGCGCCCGCCGGTCAGAACTGATCGTCAAGAGCCGGCGCGGCCGCTTCCCGAGGGGGGCGGCCGCGTGCCGCGATGGAGAAGTGATCTCGATGAAGAAAATCGCTGTCGCGGCGCTGGCGATGCTCGCCGCAACCGCAACCGCCTTCGCCGACCCGCTTCCGTCATGGAGCCCGGGCGATGCGAAGGCGCGCATCATCGCTTTTGTGGATGGCGTGACCGATCCGGGCGGCACCGATTACGTCACCCCCGCCGAACGGATCGCGGTGTTCGACAACGACGGCACGCTCTGGGCCGAGCAGCCGATGTATTTCCAGTTCATGTTTGCCGTTGACCGTATCGCGGATATGGCCGCGGAAGACCCCTCGATCGCCTCCAGCCCGGTACTGAAAGCCGCTGCCGCCGGCGACCTCAAGGGCGCGCTGGCCGGGGGCAAGAAGGGGCTGCTCGAGATCATTGCCGTGTCGCATTCGGGCCTGACCGTGGCCGAGTTCGACGCCGCCGTCCGCGACTGGCTGGCGACCGCCCGGCATCCAACCAAGGACCGGTCCTACACGGATTTGATCTATCAGCCGATGCTGGAGCTTTTGCGCTACCTGCGCGACGAGGGTTTTGCCACCTACATCGTCTCCGGCGGCGGCATCCATTTCATCCGCGCCTTCGCCGAGGACGCCTATGGCGTGCCGCCCGAGCGGGTGATCGGCAGCGTCGGCGAGACCTCGTTCGAGATCCGCGACGGCCTACCGGTGATCGTCAAGAACCCGGCGATCGCCTTCATCGACGACAAGGCGGGCAAGCCCGTCGCCATCGACCGGGTCATCGGGCGGCGTCCGATCTTCGCCGGCGGCAACTCGGATGGCGATCTGCAAATGTTGCAGTGGACCACCGGCGGTCCCGGCCCGCGTTTCGCGCTGATCGTCCACCACACCGATGCCGGGCGCGAATGGGCCTACGACCGCGACTCGCATATCGGCCGGCTGGACAAGGCGCTGGACGCGGCCGCCGGGAACGGCTGGACCGTGATCGACATGAAGGCCGACTGGCGCGTGGTCTATCCATTCGAGTTGGAGTGAGACATTGAGCGCGCGTTAACCGGCCCAAGCCGTCCAGGGCCGCATGCATCGGTCGACCATTGGGCCGGAGACCGTGGTAGAACGGCTGGTGACATGATGCGTCTTCTTTACCGTCTCCTGGCCATATCCGGCTTTCTTGTCCTCGGCGCGCACCCCGGCGCGGCCCAGGCCCCCGCGACGGTTCCGGGTTACGTTGGCTCACGGACCTGCGCCGCCTGCCACGCGAGCGAGGCGCGGGCATGGACCGGTTCGCATCACGCCTGGGCCTGGACGCAGCCCGGCGAGGCGACGGTGCTGGGCGATTTCGATGACGTGGTTTTCGAGCGCAACGGCGTCACCACGCGCTTTTTCCGCCGCGACGGCGCTTATCTCGTCGAGACGGAGGGGGCGGACGGCGCGATGCGCGCCTTCGAGGTGACCGGCGTCGCCGGCGTGGCGCCGCTCCAGCAGTATCTTCTCGCCACCGGGGCAGGCCGCCTTCAGGCCTTCGATATCGTCTGGGATGTCGAGGGCGAGCGCTGGTACCATCTCTATCCCGATCAGGACCTGCCGCCGGGCGACGGGCTCCACTGGACCGGTCCCTACAAGAACTGGAACGCCCGCTGCGCCGAATGCCACGCCACCGGCTTTCTCAAGAACTACGATGCCGGCGCCCGCGGCTATGACAGCCGGCAGGCCGAGACCGGGGTCGGTTGCGAAGCCTGCCACGGACCCGGATCGGCGCATCTGGCCTGGGCGAAGGCGCCGCAAGGATATGACCCCGCCGCTTGGCCGGGCTCGACTGCGAAGGGTTTCACCATCGGCTTTGGCGCCGGGTCTCCCGAGACCGAGATCGAGCAGTGCGCGGGCTGCCACTCCCGGCGCGAGCCGTTCGGCGACGGCAATCCCCTGCCCGGGACGGCCTTCCACGACGCCTACCGGCTCGCGCTCTTGCGCGCGGACCTCTATCACCCGGACGGGACGATCAAGGACGAGGTCTACGTCTACGGCTCGTTCCTTCAGTCCAGGATGTCTGCGAACGGGGTGCGCTGTTCGGACTGCCACGACCCGCACACGGCCGGCCTGAAGGCAGAGGGGAGCGCTGTTTGCGCGCAATGCCATTCCCCGGCGGGAAACCAGCGTTTTCCAACCCTGCGGCTGGCGGATTACGACGATCCCTCGCACCATTTTCACCCGAAAGACTCAGCGGGCGCGCAGTGCGTGGGCTGCCACATGATCGAGCGGACCTACATGGGCATCGACGGCCGCCGCGACCACAGCTTCCGCATCCCGCGGCCGGACCTGTTCCTGGCGACCGGCGCGCCAAACGCCTGCACCGATTGCCACGCCGAGCGCAACGCGGCCTGGGCGGCCGCCGAGATCGCGCAACGGTTTCCCGACAGCGACCGGCGCGGCCCGCATTTCTCGCGGACCTTCGCCGCCGCGCGGCACGATCCGGCCGCCAGCGCCGAAAACCTGCTGGGCATCGCCGAACGTGACGGCCTGCCCGGCCTGATCCGCGCCTCGGCGCTCGACCTGCTTCGGCCCGTTGCCGATGCGGCGATTGCCGCTCGCGCGGCGCCCCTGATCGGCGACGACGACCCGCTGGTGCGCGCGGCGGCGATCGCGCTTCAGCGCGGTGCGCCGCCGATGGACCGCGTCCAGCGCCTGGTCCCCGCCTTCGAGGACCCGGCGCGGTCGGTCCGCATCGCGGCGGCGCGCGCCTTCCTCGATGCGCCGGTTGCCCGTCTGCCGGCCCGGATCTCCGAGGCGGCCCGGAATGCCGCGGGCGAGTGGCGCGCCTCGCTCCTCGCCAAGACTGATTTCCCGGAGACGCAAATGGCGATCGGCGGCGCCGCCCTGGTCCTGCGCAACCCCCGCGCGGCGGAGCAAGCTTTTCGCGAGACCGTCCGTCTCGATCCGCAGCGGGTCGAGGCCTGGGCGATGATTGTCCGCATCCTCGCCGCGACCGGCGATCGGGACGGCGCGCGAGTGGCTCTGGACGATGCACTCGCGGCCAATCCGTCCAGCGAAGTGCTTCAGTCGCTTCGTGGGGAGGCTGAATAGTGTGAACGGACGCTGAAGCGCAACCAGGTCGAGAGTTCGCATCGGGTCAAACTCGGCAGAATGTCGTGGTGCGGTCGAATGTCGGCTCGGCGCGGATCAGCGGGCATTCCCGAGCTCTCCGTGAACGTCGCCTTTGGGGCTGAAGCGTGCATTGCCGGAATCGTCAGTGGCAAGCTCGGACCGTCGATTTTGCGGCAGGATCACTCAGATTTGAAGGCCGCCATTCCACCCGAAGGCAGACATCGGGCTGCATGAAGCATTCAGTGCCAGCCTGAAAACGGGGGCTATGTCGCCCTATGGCACAACCCGGACGCTCAGCACCTTGCCGTTCTAGGTCCGCTCACCGCCGCATTGCCGACGCTCGGACCTGAATGTCGGCTTCGCGTTCGTCGATAACCTAGCCCTCCCCCGCCCCGTCGCCCCGCCCCACCCGAACAATGCTCCCCGCCCTGAGCACGAGCTTGCCTGCCTCGGCCCGCCCGCCAACCTGACACGTCGCCAATCGGATCGTCTTGACCCCGGCGCTGTCGAGAAGGAGCAGCGACTTCTCGGTGACGCCGCGCACAACGGTCCAGTGGCACCCCCACTCGCGGACCTCGAGGATGACGGCGGTGCCGTCGCGGGCCATCCGAGCGATCTCCTTGACCGTCGCGGCGAGGCTCATCGCCTTTCGCCCGCTAAAGGGGCGCCGGACGTCGACGTCGATTTGGCACTCCTCCCGAAGGTACCGGACGGCATGCTTGGCGAGCTGCCACTCGAGCCCCGCTTCGATGCCATCGGTCACCGCGTCGTGAAGGTCGCCCAGGCGGGCGAGCTCCTCGGTAAGAGTGGCGTACAGGGCGAGCGCGTCGTCGCGCGTTAACCGGTCCTCAGGCGCGAGCGCCAGCCGCACGGCATTGACGATGGCGTAGACGCCGCAAAGGCTGTCGAGCCCGCCCTGGCGCAGGGGTTTGATCAGGTTCCTGGACATGGGCGGCCTCAATACTCATGGCTCAGCATGACGGTGAGAACGCGCCGCGTCTTCGCCGGATCAGCCGGGTCTTCCGATAGCCAGGTCAGCGTCGGGTCGTAGTAGTCGATCTTCCAGAGGATGCGGTGGCCCTCGACCACCAGGCCGGCGCCGTCGTGCTCGCCGTAAGGGTCGTTGTCTGGGCCGAAGGCCTCGAAGGTGGCGACCGCCAGCATGAGGCGGCTGAGCAGCCGCTCGTCGAGCCCTGATGTCACCGTGATGGCGCCGCCCTGGCCGGTGCGCCGCAGCCGGTCGTTGAGCCGGCGGATGCGCTCGGTCTTGCGGGCGATCGCGTCGTCGCCGCCGTTGTCGTTCGCGCTATCGTCGTTCGTGGTTTGCGCTTCGTGCTTCTCGGCATCGGTCTGCCTCGCATGGTCCTTTCGGTGATCGGGAGGGGGGATGCGCCGTCAGAGCAGGCGGACGAGGCGGCGCTGGGCGTCGCGGTCGCCGGCGATGTAGCGCTCGGTGGTCTTGAGCGAGCGGTGCCCGGCGAGCTCCTGCACATCGCGCAGCGAGCCCCCCGCCTTGTGCACGAGCCGGGCGGCGCGGGTGATGAAGGTGCGCCGGCTGGAATGCGACGAGCAGCCCGCGAGCTGCAGCGACTGGTAGAGCCGAGTGAACCAGTTCACCACCGACTTGGCGGTCATCGGGCAGTTGCGCTCTGAGGTGATGACGTGGGTGGTCTGGGGCTGCTGCTTGCGGTGCACGATCAGCGCCCGCCTGAGATCGGTATTGATCGGGATGCGCCGGCCGCTGCCGCCCTTGACGACGCTCCCCGGCAGCTCGATGACAAACCCGATGCGTCCGTCGGCGCGCTCGACCATGCGCCAGGTGAGTGCTGCGATCTCGCCGGCGCGCAGCCCGGCCTTGAGACTGAGGAGCAGGATGATGCAGTCACGGGTGGGATGACGGTGGCGACGAACGGCGCGCAACAGCAGACGCACGTCGCGCTCCGCCAGCAGCTTGGCTGGCTGGCCTTTCATGGCAGGATCTCCGATGTATGGGGGGTTGGTGAGTGCTGAGTGGCCGATGCGCTCACACCATCATTATAGCAGAGATTGTGCGATAAGTCAAATTATATAATTATTACAATTACTTATCGGATATCACCTCGCAACCGAGCGCGGTGCCGATGGCATCCCCGATCTCATTGGCGGCGGCGAGTGCCGGGTCGGTATCGACATGGGCGTAGCGCATCGTCGTCTGGGCCTGGCGGTGGCCGAGCAGGCGGCCGATGACGGGCAAGTTGACCCCGCGCCCAACGGCAACGCTGGCGGCGGTGTGGCGAAGATCATGCAGGCGCACGCCACTGAGCCCGGCCCGCTCGCAGATGCGCTTCCACGGCTTGGCCAGGTTGTTGAGCGGCTTGCCCTTGCTGCGGCCGGCCAGGAGATAGGGCCCCTCCGGATCGCGGCTGGCGGCGCGCAGCCCGTCGATCACTTCGACCGCGGCCTCACTCAGGTAGATCGGCTTCTTGCCGGTCTTGCTGTCGGGGAGGTTGATGACCCGGCGCTCGAGATCGACCCAGTCCCAGCGCGCGGTGAGGATCTCACTGCGCCGTGCTCCGGTCAGCAGGAGGAGCCGGACAGCCGCTGCCGCCTCGGGCCAGATTTCCTCCGCGGCGACCATCGCCGTCATCGCCGCCCCGAGCCGCCCGATCTCCTCGGCGGTCAGATAGCGCTCGCGCGCCTCCTCGCGGAACTTCTCAACGTACCGGCAGGGATTGGCGCCGGCCGCGCGCAAGCCCCAGGCCTCGGCCAGCGTCATCAACCGCGACAGCAGCGCCAGTGTCCGGTTGGCGCGGTAGGGGGTGTCACGCAAGCGCTTGTGCAGGCGCTCGACATCGGAGCGCCTGAGATCGGCGACGGGGCGGGCGCCGAAGGCGGGCTCGATGATGTCCTCCCACTGGCGCGTGTAATCCCCCGCCGTTGACGGCTTCTTCAGCGGCAGTTGCTCGGAGGCAAAGCGTTCCCAGAGATCGCGCATGCGTGCCGACTTGCGCTTGTTCACCTTGTCGCTCTGCGGGTCCTCGCCGCGGGCCACCGCCGCCAGTGCCTGGCGCGCCATCTCGCGGGCCTGCTCGCAGGTCAGCGCACCGTGCTTGCCGAGCGTCAGCCAGCGCTGCGGCGCTGCCCGCCCGCCGCCGGTGCGGTACTTGACCAGGTACTTCCGAGCGCCGCCTGAGAGCACCTTGACACCGAAGCCGCTGAGTTGACTGTCCCACAGATAGATCGGGCGCTCGGGCTCCGGTTCGATCGCCTCGACCAGGGACTTCGTCAGCTTCGGCATTGCCTCTCTCCGCGCTCAAACCACGGCCGATGATACACGGAGCCAGCAACAAATAGCAACCACTCAGCAACCACCACAGCGGGAACGTGAGCAGGCAAGAGGGAAGTAGAGGGTAATCAGATTGCTATAATTATAGCGTGATGCTATATAGTTAACGACAGATTGCGCAAAACCGGGGAGCGGTGTGTATCTGCGAAATATCTTTATATCTGTGACTCTTAATCAGCGGGTCCGGGGTTCGAATCCCCGTGCGCCCCCCAATCTTCCCGATAGGTTAACCGTTTTCCGAAGTGCGGCAACTTTGCCTGGCAGGCAATCAGCCGGCAATCCGGTGCGCCAGACGAACCGCCGTTTGGCCCTTCCAGAGCCGCATCGACGGCATCACCAGCAGGCAGTCCGGGTAGGGAGTGCGAACCTCGCGGCCGCCGTCATGACCCAGCAGCGTGCCTTCCTCGGCGATCACCTCGCCGCCGGTGAACTCCCGCGCAAAGGTGAAGCTCTCGCCCATGATGGTGACCGCCTCGGTCACCTGGTAGACGCTCTGTTCCGGCGGCGGGGTGGGGCGGAGCTCGTCCAGCAGGGCGCCATCGGTCAGGCCGAGCCCGGCCAGCAACCGCGCCGTCGCCTCCTTGGCGAGATCGCCCGCCGCCGCGGCCCAGTGCTGGCCGCATTCGATCAGCAGCGCGGCGGCCGCTGCCTCGGGATCGCCGAAGCGGCCGTGGTCGCGCATCCGCAAACCGCCCGCATGGCCGCGGTCCACGATCACCCGGTCGGGCACGCCGACCATCCGGGCAAGCCGCACCCCCTTGTCGAGCCACCCGGCCA
>JACZTQ010000118.1 GCA_022573605.1 Pseudomonadota bacterium
GGCGCCAGGAGGGCTCCCCCGGAGGATCACAAGAGAGCAAATTCCACCCAGGTAGAGCCACTCAGCCGCCCGAATTTTTCTCGAGACCAAGCGGCGGCGCGAAGCGCGTAGCGGGCCTACGGGCAAGCGACGGCGCGCCGGGCTCGGGGAAAATTCGGGCGGCCCCGCCATGGATTTTTTGGGGGGGTTCGCATCCGGCGGGCGTCCACCGCCAACCCGGACTTGCCCGTGATGCCACCACGCTCTGCGTCCGGCCAGACGCCAGAATCATTGGGGTCGCCACCGCGCCGGATGCGAACCGAGGGGCTCTACCTGGGTGGAACTTGCTCTAGATCCTCAGATGAACTGCGAACCCTTGCCGAATTCCGGATAGGCCTCCATGCCCAGTTCGGACGAGTCGAGGCCGGCCATTTCGTGCTCCGGCGTGGCCCGGATGCCCATCGTCTTGTCGATGACCAGCCACACCGCCCCCGAGGCGGCGAAGACGAACAGGCCGACGATCGCGATCGGGGCGAGCTGGCCGAAGAAGGTTGCCTCCGAGTTGGTCAGCAGCACCGCCAGCGTGCCCCAGATCCCGGCGAAGAGATGCACCGGGATGGCGCCGACCACGTCGTCGATGCGCAAGCGGTCGAGCAACGGCACCGCGAACACCACGATCACCCCGCCCACCGCGCCGATCAGCGTCGCCTGGCCCAGGCTCGGGGTGAGCGGCTCGGCGGTGATCGACACCAGCCCGGCCAGGGCGCCGTTCAGCACCATGGTCAGATCGACCCGGCGGTAGAGCAACTGGGTCGCGGCCAGCGCCGCCACCACGCCGCCGGCCGCCGCCGCGTTGGTGTTGGCGAAGATCCGGCTGATGTCGGCGACGTTGCCGGCCGAATTCATGTAGAGCTGCGAGCCGCCGTTGAAGCCGAACCAGCCCAGCCACAGGATGAAGGTGCCGAGCGTCGCCAGGGTCAGGTTCGAGCCCGGCATCGGGTTGATCTTGCCGCCCTTGGCGTATTTGCCCAGGCGCGGGCCGAGGATCAGCGCCCCGGCCAGCGCGGCCCAGCCGCCGACCGAATGCACCACCGTCGAGCCGGCGAAATCGAGGAAGCCGAAATCGGCGTCGAGGAACCCGCCGCCCCATTTCCACGACGCCTGGATCGGGTAGATCAGCGCCGTCAGGACGACGATGAAGGCCAGGAACGGCCACAGCCTGATGCGCTCGGCCAGCGCCCCGGAGACGATCGAGGCGGTGGTGGCGCAGAACATCAGCTGGAAGAAGAAGTCCGAGCCCACCGAGGCAGAGCTCAGATCGACCGCCTCCGCCCCCACGCCGACCGGCTCCAGCACCGCGGCGCCGAAGTCGCCGAGCACGCTGGCGATGGTCCAGCCGTCGCCCGGATACATCAGCTTGTAGCCGACCAGGTAGTAGATGATCGCCGCGATGGCGAACAGCGACAGGTTCTTCAGGCATTGCATGGCGGCGTTTTTCGAGCGCACCAACCCGGCCTCCAGCATGGCGAAGCCGGCCGCCATCCACATCACCAGGAAGCCGGTGACCAGGAACATGAAGCTGGTCAGGATGAAGCCGGTCTCGGGCGATACGCCGGAGGTTGGCTCCTGCGCCAGGGCCGGCCCGGCGGCGAGCGCGGCGGCGAGGCCGGGGACCAGACCTCTGGCGGCGATTTTCAGGGTATGTCTCATGGGGCCTCTCGCTTTTCCTCACCAATGAAAGTCAGACCGGCGCGAGCCGGCCTCCGGAGAGACCCTTGCAATCGCCGTGCCAGAACGCAGGGGGATTTTTCAAACCAATGAGAACAGGCCGCTTCGCGACCCGTTGGCGCCACGTCATGCCCGGACCTGATCCACTGCTGTCCGGTTTCATGCGGTTCGCACCGCTGCCCGCCCGGCACCCACCTTGCCGTCATTGCCGGGCTTGATCCGGAAATCCAGTAAGATGCTGGTTTCATTCACTTTCCAACGGAAGTCCGGGTGGATGCCCGGCAAAGTCTGGATCGCCGGGTCAAGCCCGGCGATGACGGGGCGAGTGGCGTCCAAATCGCGCAATGTGGCTAATATTGTCATTATTTCAGAGAGTTATCACGGGACGGCGGATTTAAACCGGACCGCAGTGGGCTTGATCCGGGCATCCAGCCCCTAACAGGTTGATTCGAAACTGGTTTGCCGGGTCAAGCCTGCCCCGGGACCGATCCGGGACCCGGCAACGACCGCGACACGATCGCGCCCGTCCGAACGCAAATCGCCCGAAAGAGGGCCTTGGGGATGATCTGTGTATGAGCTACATTTCATCACTAAAACGGCTAATTTTTAACCATATTATTAAGTACGCATATTATTTAGCCATATAACAATCCCCCTCCCGATTGTGCCCGTAGCGCCGCATCCGCGCCCTGTTCCGCCCGCCCGGGGCTGGCATGAGGCCGGGCGATCCGGTATCTTGCGAGCCCAGTGGGTTGATTTGCCGACTCGGAAATTGCCTAACAACAAAACAACGGAGCGTCCGTCCCGACTCATTCAGGGCGGAGAGGGCTCCAGGCGGGTTCCACGAGCAGGGGTCCCGGATTGGCGGGCAAGAAGAAGAAAACCAAGGCCCCGCGCAAGCGCAAGCGCGAGAAACCCGGCCCGATCGGCCGGGCGTGGCGCTATGTCATCGGCGGCGTCCTGTGGCTGCTCTGGGCCTTCGCCTGGCGCCTCGGGCTGGCCGGCGCCCTGGTCCTGGCCGCCGCGACCGGCTTCTACTACACCAAACTCCCGGCGCCCGAGAACCTGTTCGACGGCCGCGGCGCCGGCTCGGTGACCATGTTGGATCGCCACGGCAACGTGTTCGCCTGGCGCGGCGAGCAATATGGCGGCGAGCTCGGAGTGCGGGATGTCTCGCCGCATCTGCTCCACGCGGTGATCGCCGCCGAGGACCGGCGCTACTACCGCCATTTCGGCGTCGATCCGCTCGGCATCGCCCGGGCGATCATTGCCAACATCCGCGCCGGGCGGCTGGTGCAGGGCGGCTCGACCCTGACCCAGCAGGTCGCCAAGAACGTGTTCCTGAGCGCCGAGCGCAGCCTTGAGCGCAAGCTCAAGGAACTGCCGATGGCGCTGGCGCTGGAGCTGAAATACTCCAAGGACCAGATCTTCTCGATCTATCTCAACCGGGTCTATCTGGGCGCCGGGACCTACGGTTTCGAGGCCGCCAGCCAGCGCTATTTCGGCAAGTCGGCGCGGCTGCTGAACCCGGCCGAGGCGGCGATGCTGGCCGGGCTGTTGCGGGCCCCGTCGCGCTACGCCCCGACCAACGATCTTGGCCGCGCCCAGGGCCGCGCCAGCGTGATCGTCCGGGCGATGGAGCAGGAGGGCTATCTCAGCGAGGTCCAGGTGATCCAGGCGCTGGCCGACCCGGCCCGGCTGAGCCCCGCCGCCGCCGCCCGCGCCGGGGGCTATTTCGCCGACTGGGTGATGGAGACCGCACCGGCCTATCTGGCCAAGGACACCACCGAGGACGTCACCATCGCCACCACCTTCGACCCGGTGCTGCAACGGGCGGCGGAAGAGGCGCTGGCGGCGGTGTTCGAGCAGCGGGTGAAAGAAGGCAGCGTCGCCCAGGCGGCGATCGTGGTGATGACCCCGTCGGGCGAGGTCCGGGCCATGGTCGGCGGCCACGCCACCGGCGCCGGCCTGTTCAACCGCGCCACCCACGCCAAGCGCCAGACCGGCAGCGCCTTCAAGGCGGTGGTCTACGCCGCCGCGCTGGAGGCGGGGATGAGCCCGCTCGACATCATCATCGA
Source organism: Pseudomonadota bacterium (assembly GCA_022573605.1). Classification (GTDB taxonomy): domain Bacteria; phylum Pseudomonadota; class Alphaproteobacteria; order Rhodobacterales; family Rhodobacteraceae; genus Thermohalobaculum. The sequence continues at coordinate 3,786 of JACZTQ010000118.1, forward strand.
CGAGCCGCTCAGGATCGGCAACTGGTCGCCGGAGAACTACGACCGCAAGTATCGCGGCGCGGTGACCCTGACGCAAGCGCTGGCGCGCTCGATCAACACCGTCGCGGTGCGGGTCTCGGAGCGTGCCGGGCAGGACCGGGTGCGCCGCCTCGCCGCGGCGATGGGTATCACCACGCCGCTGGCCCCGGGTCCGGCGATCGCGCTGGGCACCTCGGAGGCGACGCTGATCGACATGACCGGGGTGTTCGCCACCATCGCCAACCGGGGCCTTGCGGCGCACCCGCGCGGCATCCGCGAGATCCGCCTGCGCGGCGACGACACGGCGCTGCTGCGCGAGACCGGCGGGCCGGGCGCGCGGGTGCTGTCGGAACGCAGCGCCGGGCTGCTGACCTACATGCTGCGCGAGGTGGTCGAGGCCGGCACCGGGCGCCGCGCCCGGCTGGCGGGCCGCGAGGCGGCGGGCAAGACCGGCACCACCCAGGCGGCGCGCGACGCCTGGTTCCTCGGTTTCACCGCCGATTACGTGGTCGGGGTCTGGATGGGCAACGACGACAACACGCCGCTGACCGGGGTCACCGGCGGCGGCCTGCCGGCCGAGATCTGGCGCGAGACGATGACGCGCATCCACCAGGGGCGCGCGCCGCGCCCGCTCTACGCGCTGGCGCCGGGGTCCGGACAGATCCTGCTCGGCGGCGATCCCGGCGGCGGTTCGCGGCGCGGCGCCAGCGTCGTCGAGCGGGTGTTCTTCGACGTGCTGCGCGGCCTGACCGGCGGCGGCGACAGAAGTGGCGGCGGCGGGGCGACATTCGAGCCCCCGGCCGGTCCCGACCGGTAGCAGCGGTGCTCCCCATGCCCCGGCCTCCGAGCCGGGGCCTCGACCCGGCTCGCGCCCAACGGCGCGAGGTCCCGGCGCAAGGCCGGGACGTTGTGGCGGACGCCCACATGTGGGCACGGGGTAAGTGGTTGAATATAAAATATTTCTCAAAAGTTACCGGTGCGCAAACGGCGCGCACGGTTTCCGGCTGGCGTGGCGATCCGGAAATCCCGCGCACCACTCGCAGCCGATCTCCCGGCTCCCTCACCCGTCGCCGGGCTGGGCCCCGTCATGGCCCTCGATCACCAGGATTTCCGCCACCCCGGCCTCGCGGCGCAGCGCCATCGCCGCGGCGTATTCCGGCGAGCGGTAGCACTCCAGCGCCGCCTGGTAGCTGGGGAATTCGAGCACCACGTTGCGCGCCCGGGCGGCGCCCTCGACGGCCTCGAAGCGGCCGCCCCGGACCAGGAAGCGGGCGCCGTAGCGGGCGAAGACCGGGCCGTTCGCGGCGACGTATCTCGCGTAGGTCTCCGGGTCGGTGACATCGACCCGGGCGATCCAGTATCCCTTTGCCATGGCGTCGGGTGCTCCCTGTCGGGTCGGTGTTGCTTGCGGCCGATCATAGGGCCAGGAGCGGACTTCAGCCAGCGCTGTTGCGACCATGACCAGCGTCGCCGACCCCTCCCCTGTCCCCTCCCCTTTCCGGGGAGGGGGACGCAGGGCCCGAGGGCGCAACCAGCGTCCGAAGGGCTTCGCAGGTGGGACAGGGTGGGGGCCGGCGACGCTGGTCATCAGGCGCCGAGCTCTAGCCCGCCTCGAACCGGAACCCGTGCAGCGCCCGTCCCTCGCGCTTCAGCCAGGCGCGGTGGCGGCGGTAGTCCGGCAGGATGCGCTCGACCAGCTCCCAGTAGCGCGCACCGTGGCTCATCTCGACCAGATGCGCCGCCTCGTGGGCGGCGACGTAGTCCAGCACCTCCGGCGGCGCCATCGCCAGGCGCCAGGAAAAGCTCAATCGCCCCCGGTTGCTGCACGAACCCCAGCGCGAGCTTGTGTCGCGCAGGCTGATCGCCCCCGGCCGCCGCCCCAGCACCTCGGCATAGCGCCCGGCCGCCGGCACCAGCGCGTCGCGGGCGCGGGCCTTCAGCCAGGCGGCGATTCGTGGTCCCACCTCGAATCCGGGAGCGCCGGGTCCGGGGACGATCAGCCGCCCGCCCTCCAGCCTCGGCGCCCGGCGGGGGCCATCGACGACGCGGATCTCGACCTCCTCGCCGGCCACCGGCAGACGGGTGCCGGCGCCGACCACGATCCGCCCCGGACGGCGCGCCAGCGCCCGGGCGAGCCAGTCCGACTGGCGCATCAGGAACATCCGCGCCTCGCTGATCGGCACCCCCGGCGGCAGGGTCAGCACCGCGCCCTCGCCCGAGGGCTCGAGCCGGAGCGTGAAGCGGCGCGCCCGCGCACTGGCGCGCAGGCGCACGGAAATTTCCGGATCGTCGAGCGCGATAATGGTGTCGATCATGGCGGCGAGCCTGCCTCGCGCCCGCCCGCCGATCAAGCCCCGGATCAATCCTGGCCCCGGATCAACCCTGGATCGTGGCCCGGTTGGCGCGGATGAAATCGCGGATCTTCGGCTGGATGTGAGCCCGGAAGCGCGAGCCGTGGAAGACCCCGTAATGCCCGACCCCGGCCTGCACATAGGCGCACTTCTTCGCCTCGGACAGATTGGGGCACAGCGCCAGCGCCGCCTCGGTCTGGCCGCGCCCGGTGATGTCGTCGTGCTCGCCCTCGACGGTCATCAGCGCGATATCGCGGATCGCCTCGGGCCGCACCTTGCGCTGGCGATGCCTGAACGCGCCCAGCGCCAGGGCGTGTTCCTGGAACACCTGCTCGATGGTGTCGAGGTAGAACTCGGCGGTCAGGTCCATCACCGCCAGGTATTCGTCGTAGAAGGCGCGATGCGCCGCCGCCGGGTCGCCGTCGCCCCGCACCAGATGGTGGAACTGGTCGATATGGGCATCGACATGGCGCTCGTAGTTCATCGACATGAAGCCGGAGAGTTGCAAAAATCCGGGATAGACCCGGCGCAGGAAACCCTGGTTCGGCCACGGCACGGTGACGATGACGTTCTTCTCGAACGTGGCCAGGCTGTGCTTCTGCGCCAGCTTGTTGGGCTCGGTTTCGTTGATCCGGGTGTCGATCGGGCTGCCCATCAGGATCAGCGAGGCGGGCCGCGCCGCCTCGTCGTCCTCGGCCATCAGGCTGGCCGCGGCCAGGCAGGGCACGCCGGGCTGGCACACCGCCATGATCGCGGCCCGCTCGCCACCGGCGGCGAGAAAGCGGGAAAATTCGCGGATATAGTCGGTGTAGTCGGCCAGATCGAAGCGCCCCGCCGACAGCGGCGCGTCGCGGGCATCGGCCCAGTCGGTGAGATAGACCTCGTGGTCGGGCAGCATGGCCTCGACGGTGCCGCGCACGAGCGTGGCGAAATGCCCCGACATCGGCGCCACGATCAGCACCCTGGGGTCGTTGCGGGCCTTCGCTACGGCCGAATCGCGTCTGAAATGGATGAGATTGCAGAACGGCTTTTGCAGCACGACGTCCTCGACCACCGGGACACTCACGCCCGCGATCTCGGTCTCTTCGATGCCGAATTCCGGCTTGGCGTAGCGCCGGGTCGCATTGACGAACATGTCGCAGGCCGCGGCAGTGGTGCGCGCCGGCAAGCTGGAGGCGAACGGGAAGAAGGGATTGCGCAGTGCATCACTGCTGGCCCGCGCCGCCGACCGGATCGGACCCATGGCCGCATGGGTCAGCTCATAGGCATGATACAACACGGTTTTCCCCCCGCTCCGGTTTGCTCTCCTGAGCGCGAAGGTTAAGCACACAGGCGCCCCGCCGCAAGCAATCCTTTCGCACTTGCACAAAAAACCGTGGCTGGAGCCGGGGTGCGGCGTCAAAACTGTTTTGACATCGGCTCCGGTTCTGTGGCATTGCCGCTTCTCCTTCGAGACCGACCGCGAAATGGAGATGTTGATGCCGAAAGCTGAATGGGGCGTGAAGCGCACTTGTCTGGGCTGCGGCGCCAGGTTCTACGACCTGAAGCGCGACCCGATCGTGTGTCCGAAATGCGAGGTGGAGTTCGAAATCGTGGTGGCGCCGAAGCCCAAGCGCGCCAAGCCGGCCGCTGCCGCCAAGGCCGCCGTCAAGGCCGCCGCCGAGAAAACCGAAGATCTCATCGATGATAATGACGACAGCGGCGACAGCGGCGACAGCGGCGACAGCGGCGACAGCGGCGACAGCGGCGACAGCGACGACAGCGGCGACAGCGACGACAGCGACGCCGACGACGTGATCGTGGCCAAGGTCGCCGACAACGACGTGCTGCTCGATGACAACGACGATGACGGCGACGAGGATCTCGGTGACGTCAAGGCCGTCAAGGCCGGCGACGACGACCTGAAGAACAACTGATTTCTCCCCCGGCGCCGGCGGCCGGCGGCGATCGCGGGGGGTGATTTTTCGCTTGAACCGAGGCCTGCTCGCGCTTAGGTTCCGCCCGCCGGGTGCGGGCATGCCGGCCGATGCCGGCAAATCTGGGGCCATAGCTCAGTTGGGAGAGCGCTTGAATGGCATTCAAGAGGTCAGGGGTTCGACCCCCCTTGGCTCCACCATAAAAACAAGGGCTTAGGTGTTTTCGCCTAAGCCCTTTGTGTTTCTGGCTTCCACCTGGCTTTCACGACAACCAATTTCGAGCCCATTTTCAGGTAAAGCGGCATTAAGCCGCCCTGGCTCTGTTGCCGGTCTCGGCATCCGCTTGCTTGCGTGTCAAAAGAGGGCCGCCACCGGCCCATTTTAGGTGGGTGCCCGTCGCGGGGTTGATCTGCGTCCGATCTCGCCCATCCGGCGAACAGCGCGGCCCGGCACTCTCCGGTTGCCGCCAGTGGGAGGGCTATTGGCAGCGTACGGATTAATCTTCCTATGGTGGTTGCCGACTCGCAGCATACACGATATGGTAGTTAGTTAAGACAGGCACAACGAATAAGGGGACCAGCTTAAACCGGTCCCCAAATCTTAAGGAGGCGTGGCAGAGCGGCTTAATGCAGCGGACTTATAATCCGACGGGGTCTCCTTGAACCGTGGCCCCCGTGGGTTCGAATCCCACCGCCTCCGCACTACCTGGCCCCGCTTCGGCGGAGCCTTTCCCTTTTCTGCCTATTCTACTCACTGAGTCAAATCAGCGATGATGGTATGTTACAGACATTGTGATTCCATTGCAATCACAATGCATCTACAATGGCAACATGGTTGATAAAAGCAAGAAAACGGAATCGTTCAGCATCACGTTGCCGATACAAGCGATTGAGATGATTGAAAAATTGATACCAATTGGCCTTTACGGCACCAACAGGGCGCAAATCTCAAGTCAACTGATTCTCGATCAACTCAAGGCGATGCGCGAGAAGGATGACTGACGCTCACGGGACTAACCGCCACACCTTCCCCTCTCTCGTCCTCCCCTCATGCGCGACCTCGCCCCTCTGCTTTATCAGATTGAGCGGTGGTGGATGCCGCTGTTGCTGGTGGCGAAACAGCGTCTTGTCATCCGGA
>JACZTQ010000119.1 GCA_022573605.1 Pseudomonadota bacterium
GGCGCGCAATCCAGGCCAGCTTGTAGTCGTATTTCGGCCCCGGCGCGGGGTTGCCGTTGGGCAGATACAGGCCGCAGACCCGGACTGCGTCTTTGTCGCCGACCACCGTGCCCTCGATCCAGCGCGCCTGCGCGTCGCCGTCGTCACCCGGAAGGCCGCGGACCACGTCCTCGATCGGGTGCCGCGACAGGATGGCGACGCCGTTGAAGCCCTTCTGGCCGTGGGTCTCGACGTTGTAGCCCAGTTCCTCGATCTCCAGGCCCGGAAAGCCTTCATCGACCGACTTGATCTCCTGCAACAGGGCGACATCCGGCCGGGCCTCGCGAAGCCACGCCAGCAGCGCCGGCAGCCGCGCCTTGATGCCGTTGATGTTGAAGCTGGCGATCTTCACTTTGGGGTCTCCATAGCAGGTGGGGCGAGCCTACAGGGTTGAGCGGGGCGGGTGCAATGTTGCGATGGCGGCGGAATCGCGCGACGTTCAGCGCCAGTGCCAAGCCCCTCTCCCCTCTGGGGGGAGGGGTTGGGGAGGGGGTGGCCACGGTGCCGTTATGACTCACTCCTCCGCCGACCGGATGCAGGTCAGGAAGGCCTCGCCGAAGCGTTCGGCCTTGAGCGCGCCCATGCCGGCGATGCGTTCCAGCCCGGCCAGGTCGCGGGGCCGCGCCTGGGCGATCTTGGCCAGCGTCGCCGGGGTGCAGGCGAGGTAGCGCCCGGTGCCGAAGTCGCCGTGGGCCAGTCCGGTCTGGGCCTCGGCCAGGGCGTCGAACAGGCGCGCGCCGGGCGCACCGGCCAGTTTGCGCCGCGCCGGGTGGGGCAGGGCGACCGGGCCCGCCGCCACGATCTCGAGAAAGGCGCGCCCGAAGCTCTCCAGCTTCTTGGCCCCGACCCCGTGGCATTCGGCGAAGTCATCCAGGGACTGGGGCTTGCGCTGGGCGATGTCGATCAGGGTCGCGTCCGGGAAGATCACGTAAGCCGGCACCCCGCGCGCCTGGGCCAGTTCGGTGCGCCTGGCGCGCAGCGCCTCGAACAGTTCCTCGTCCGAAGGGCCGAGGCCGGCGGCGGCGCGGGTCCGCTCGGCCTTGCGGCTCCGGGAGCGCCGGCTCAGGGCGTCCTTGCGCAGCATCACGGTGTCCTCGCCGCGCAGCACCCGGCGCCCGGCCGGCGTCATTTGCCAGCCACCCATCTCGCCGACGCTGGTCAGGCAGAGCGAATACATCTGCCGGAAGATCGCCCGCCACTGGAGGCGCTCGAACTCGGTCCCGACCCCGAAGGTGGGCAAGCCGTCGTGGCCCAACTGGCGGACCCGCTCGCTGGCCTCGCCGCGCAGCACCGCGATCAGGTGCTCGACCCCGAAGCGCTCGCCGGTGCGCAGCATGGCGGAGAGCGCCTTTTGCACTGCCTCGGTGCCGTCGAACCGCTCCGGCGGCTGGCGGCACAGATCGCAGTTGCCGCAAGGCTCGTCGCGGGTCTCGCCGAAATAGGCCAGCAGGGTCTGGCGCCGGCAGCGCGGCGCCTCGGCCAGCGCCAGCAACGCATTAAGCCGTTGGTGGTCGGCGCGCTTGCGCTCGGCCGGTGCGTCGCCCTGGTCGATCTGCATCCGGCGCAGCTTGATGTCGTCGATGCCGAACAGTGTCAGGGTGTCGGCCGGCGCCCCGTCGCGCCCGGCGCGGCCGACCTCCTGGTAATAGGCCTCCATCGATTTCGGCAGGTCGGCATGGATGACGAAGCGCACATCGGGTTTGTCGACCCCCATGCCGAAGGCCACCGTGGCGGCGATCACCACGCCGTCCTCGCGGTTGAAGCGGTCCTGGCGTTCGCCGCGGGTCTCTGCATCCAGCCCGGCGTGATAGGCAAACGCGGTCACGCCGGCCGATGTCAGCGCCGCGGCATAGGTCTCGGTCTTCTTGCGCGAGCTGCAATAGATGATGCCGGCCTGGCCCGGGCGGCGCTTGACAAAGTCGAGGATCCGCCCGCGCGGCGACGCCTTGGGCTCGAAGGCGAGATAGAGGTTGGGCCGGTCGAAGCCGCGCAGGAACACCTCCGGCGGCGCCGCGAACAGGCGTGCGCAGATATCGTCGCGGGTCTCGGCGTCGGCGGTGGCGGTGAAGGCGGCGGTCTGCACCCCGCCGAGCGCCTCGCGCAGGGCCCCGAGGCGCAGGTAGTCGGGGCGGAAATCGTGGCCCCACTGGCTGACGCAATGGGCCTCGTCGATCGCCAGCAGGGTGACGCCGGAGCGCCGCAGCAGATCGACGCTGGCCTTTGATGCCAGCCGTTCGGGCGCCATGTACAAGAGACGCAGCTTACCCGCCTCGAGCGCCTCGAACACCCGCTCGGTCTCCCACGGGTCGTTGGCGGAGTTCAGGGCGCCGGCCTCGACCCCGGCCTCGCGCAAGCCCGAGACCTGGTCGCGCATCAGTGCGATCAGCGGCGAGATGACCACCGTCAGCCCGTTGTGGCGCAGCGCCGGGAGCTGGAAGCAGAGCGACTTGCCCCCACCCGTCGGCATGATGGCGAGCACGTCGCGCCCGGCCAGGATGGCGGCGACGATCTCCTCCTGCCCGGGGCGGAAGGCATCGAAGCCGAAGACGGATTTCAGGAGTTCCTTGGTCTCGCGCATCTCATCCCCGGGGAATCGTTCGGGCGAGACTAGAGCGTTATCAGGCCGGATGGAATCAGGTCTGACGCTCTATTTTGCTTACACGCAATTTCCGAGTCACCGAACGAAACCGTTTGGCTCGAATTTGCTCCAGGTCGTGTACTCATAAACGAGAGCAGGTTCAGCGCTGCGGTGCCGATGTCGGCTTTAGAGCCAACACCCGCCGCAAATCCGCGCATCAGGGAGCTTCCACTTTGTGCTATGAGGGCGACAGTCGGCCCTGCCGCCAGCCCACGTGGATTCCTCAGGCACTAGCCACTAAGCTCCCTATCTGGGAGGATAACGATGGAACGCCGTCTCGCCGCCATTATGGCCGCTGACGTGGTCGGCTACTCGGGCCTTATGGGGCAGGATGAGGCCGGCACGCTCCGGCGCCTGACGGAACTGCGCCGGGTGATCCTCGAGCCGATGATCGCTGAACACCATGGCCGTATCGTCAAGCTCATGGGCGACGGGGTTCTGGTGGAGTTCGCCAGCGTGGTGAACGCAGTGAACTGCGCGGTCGAAGTTCAGAAGGCAATAGCCAAACGCGGGGAAAACGGGGCTGAGTTGAAGCTGCGGATAGGCGTCAATCTCGGCGACGTGATGGTGGAGCGCGAAGGCGACACCGAGGACCTCTACGGCGACGGTGTCAATGTGGCCGCCCGGCTGGAGGGCGCCGCGGAGCCCGGCGGAGTTTGTGTCTCCCGTACGGTGGCCGAGCAGGTTGCCGGTAAGACCGACGTCGTCTTCGAGCCGATGGGCGCTCTCAGCCTCAAGAACATCGCTGCGCCGGTGGAGGCTTTCAGGGTGAGGATCGACGGCGTGGCCCGGAGCGCAAACGTGCCGCCTGTCCGCAGATGGCGGCGCTCGGCCGCCGCTGCGGCTGCCGTGATCCTGCTTGGCGTCGCCGCCGCCTGGTGGTTCGCCGCGCCCGACTCCCGTGGCTTCGACGAGGCAGAGGCGCTTGCGCGGCCAAGTGGCCCGACCATCGCCGTGATGCCCTTCGAGAACCTGAGCGGCGATCCAGAGCAGGATTATCTCGCCGACGGAATAAGCGAGGACGTTATCGTCGAATTGGGCCGGTTTCGCGATCTCAACATCCTCTCCCGGCAATCGACGTCCGCCTATCGGGGCAAGGCGCTGGATGTGCGCGATATCGGAGAGGCTCTCGGCGCCGACTACGTCCTCGAAGGAACTGTCCGCCAGTTCGGCGACCGCCTCCGCATCACGGGGCGTTTGATCGACGCCACCTCCGGCGCTCAGGTCTGGTCCGCGGCATTCGACGAAGCGCTGACCGCGTCCAGCCTCTTTGATGTCCAGCTTCGCATCACCGAACGGGTGGCCGCGGCGGTGGGCGATTCGGACGGCGCGATCAAGCGCATCGACGCAAGGCGGGCACGCACCAAACCGCCAGCGCGGCTCTCCTCTTATGAATGTTCGATGGACCGGTGGGAGTTATTCGACAACAGGGACATGCGGGAGCGTATCCGGGGCTGCATCCTCCGGGTCGTCGAGCGGGAGCCCGGCTACTGGCGCGGCTGGGCGCAACTCGCCGAAGCGCTTCGCGCCGACGTCATGCTGTTTGCGAACAACTATGAAGGAACTCTCGACGAGAAACTCGACCGCGCACGAGCCGCCGCCCGAAAGGCCGTATCGTTGAACCCCGAATCCCCGCGCGCGCATTTCGTACTTGGCAACGTCCTCCTGCTGATGGGCGACCGCGAGGGATACTACGCGGCGGCGGAATCCGCTCTCGCCCTCGGCGGCGACCGCCGCATCGAAGGGCAGATCGGCTACTGGTTCGTCTGGTCCGGACGCCACGAGCTCGGCGCGGGCCTCCTGCGCCGCGCTATCGATCTCAATCCGAGCTCGACCATGGAACTCTGGCATCGCGGCCTCGCCGACTACTATTTCTCCAAGGGCGACTTCGAGGCGGCGCTGGAGGAGTATCGGAAGGGCGCTCAGCCGCATTACTGGTGGGCGGTAGCGCAGGAGGTGGCCATTCTGACCGAACTTGGGCGGGCAAAGGAGGGCCGCGCGGCGCTCGATCGGCTCTACGCACTCCGCCCAAACATCAAGATCGCCGATATCGTCTGGATCTATCGCCGATTCCAGCGACCTGATGCGCACACCGCCAAATATGTCGAGGCATTTCGGGAAGCGGGGATCCCCGAAGGCCGCTACCGGCCGCTGGATATCGACGGCAGCGGCTAGAGCATGATCCATGATCTCCGGTTCACGGATCATGCTCCAGCTTATTGGATTGCCGCGATTTCCGAGTCGCAAAGTGAAGCCACTTTGCTGGATATCGCTCTAACGCGGAGAACCTCCACCGCATTCACGTTCGCGTCCTCCGTCCGCTTGCATCGGTCTTTCGGCTTGCAGCCGTACGTCTGCCGTGGGCGGAGGGCTCAACGGGCCGGTGGAGTGGCGTGAATTGGGTAAATGACGCCTGCCGGGTTTTCGGGACAGGCTCTCAGATCGAGAAGCTGGTCCCGCAGCCGCAGGTCGAGGTCGCGTTGGGGTTCTCGACCGCGAAGCGGGCGCCGATCAGCTCGTCCTTGAAGTCGATCACAGAACCCGCGAGGAAGGGCAGGGACTCCGGGTCGACCAGCACGCGCTGGTCGCCAAATTGATCGGGCCCCTCGATCACCAGGTCGCCCTCGGCTGCCTCGTCCTCCAACTGGAAATCGTACTGGAAGCCCGAGCAGCCGCCGCCCAGCACCGCCACGCGCAGCGCCTTGGGTGCGCCGTCGCCGGCAATCTCGGCGAGCCGCGCGAAGGTGCGCTCGGTAACCTTGACCGGGATCGTCAGTTCCATGCGTCGTCCTCTCCGGCTCGAATTCCAGGCGAATCAGCTATAAGCCGCTTTCAGCGGGTGCTGCCATGAATGTATCCACCTTCGGCAGCCAGACAAGGGGCGCATCATGGACGAGACCCGACTTTCGCCCTACGCGGCCCGGTCCGGCGCCAGCCGGGGGCGCCTTCACGGCGAGACCGAGAGCGCCCACCGCTCGCCGTTCCAGCGCGACCGCGACCGGATCATCCACTCCTCGGCCTTCCGCCGCCTCAAGCACAAGACCCAGGTCTTCGTCGAGCACGAGGGCGACTACTACCGCACCCGCCTGACCCACACCATCGAGGTCGCCCAGATCGCCCGCACCATCGCCCGCACCTTGGCGCTGAACGAGGATCTGGCCGAGGCGGTGGCGCTGGCCCACGATCTGGGCCACACCCCGTTCGGCCATACCGGCGAGGACGCGCTGGCCGAGTGCATGGCCGAGTATGGCGGCTTCGATCACAACGCCCAGGCGCTGAAGATCGTCACCGCGCTCGAGCGCCATTACGCCGGGTTCGACGGCTTGAACCTGACCTGGGAGACCTTGGAGGGCATCGCCAAGCACAACGGCCCTCTGCTGGCCACGGCGGACGCGCCGCCCGACCGCCTGCCCTTCGCGATCGCCGAATACGTCGCCCGGCACGATCTGGAACTGCACACCCAGGCCGGCGCCGAGGCCCAGGTGGCGGCGCTGTCGGACGACATCGCCTATGTCAACCACGACCTGCACGACGGGCTGCGCGCCGGGCTGTTCACGCTCGACCAGGCGCTGGCGCTGCCCATCGTCGGCGATTGTTTCGCCGAGGTCGATGCCGCCTGGCCCGGGCTGGAGGCGCTGCGCCGCCGCCACGAGGCGCTGCGCCGGGTGTTCGGCCTGATGGTCGAGGACGCGCTGGCCGAGAGCGGTCACCGTCTGGCAGCCCTTGCCCCCGCTTCGATGGCCGAGGTGCAGGCGCTGGACCAGCCGGTGATCACCTTCTCGGGCCGCATGGCGGGCGACATCGAGACGATCAAGGGGTTCCTGTTCCGCCACATGTACCGCCACTACAAGGTCCGGCGCATGCGCAACAAGGCGGCGCGCGTGGTGCGCGATCTGTTCGACATCTTCCTGAGCGACTCCGGCCTGATGCCGGAGGAATGGAGTGCGGCGGCGGCCGAGGCGGGCTCGGAGGAGTTGCGCGCCCGGATCGTTGCGGACTATATCGCCGGCATGACCGACCGCTTCGCGCTGGACGAGCACCGGGTCCTGACCGACCCCGCCGCCCGCGCCTGACATCCGCCCCTGGTATCTTGGGAGCCCCGATGAACCTGTTCGCCGAGATCAAGACCGTCGTGCTGGAGGCGGTGGCGCGCCTCGCCGCCGAGGGCGTGCTGCCGGGCGAGCCCGCCACCAGTGAAATCATGGCCGGCATCACCGTCGAGCCGCCGCGCGACGCCAGCCACGGCGACATGGCGACCAACGCGGCGATGGTGCTGGCCAGGCCCGCCGGCGTGAGGCCGCGCGACCTGGCGGAAAAGCTGGCGCCGCTGCTGGAAGCCGACGACCGGATCGCCGAGGTCACCGTCGCCGGGCCGGGCTTCATCAACCTGCGGCTCGCGCCCGCCCTGTGGCACGGCGTCATCGGCGCGGTGCTGGCCGAGGGGGCGGATTTCGGCCGCTCGAAGATGGGCGCGGGCCAGCGGGTCAATATCGAGTTCGTCTCCGCCAACCCCACCGGCCCGCTGCATGTGGGCCATACCCGCGGCGCCGTGTTCGGCGACGCGCTGGCCAGCCTGCTGGATTTCGCCGGCTACCGGGTCAGCCGCGAATACTACATCAACGACGGCGGCGCCCAGGTCGACGTGCTGGCGCGCTCGGCCTTCGAGCGCTACCGCGAGGCCCATGGCCTCAACCCGGAGATTGCCGAGGGGCTCTACCCCGGCGACTACCTGGTCCCGGTCGGCGAGGCCCTGAAGGCGGAATTCGGCGACACCCTGCTGGACCAGCCCGAGGACGCCTGGCTGGAGAAGGTCCGCGACTTCGCCACCGCGATGATGATGGACCTGATCCGCGCCGACCTGAAGGCTCTGGGCGTCGTCATGGACGTGTTCTACTCGGAAAAATCGCTCTACGGCAGCGGCCGGATCGAGGCCACGCTGGCCGACCTGGAGGCCCGCGGCCTGATCTACCAGGGTGTGCTGGAGCCGCCCAAGGGCCGGCTGCCCGAGGACTGGGAGCCGCGCCCCCAGACCCTGTTCAAATCGACCGAATACGGCGACGACGTCGACCGGCCGATCCGCAAGGCCGACGGCGCCTGGACCTATTTCGCCCCCGACATCGCCTATCACAAGGACAAAATCGACCGCGGCTTCGACCTGCTGATCGACGTGTGGGGCGCCGACCACGGCGGCTATGTCAAGCGCATGAAGGCGGTGGTGGCGGCGCTGAGCGACAATCGGGTGCCGCTGGACATCAAGCTCTGCCAGTTGGTCAAGCTCTACAAGGACGGCGAGCCCTTCAAGATGTCGAAGCGCGCCGGCGTCTTCGTGACCCTGCGCGAAGTGGTCGACGAGGTCGGGGCGGACGTCACCCGCTTTGTCATGCTGACCCGCAAGAACGACGCGCCGCTGGATTTCGACTTCGTCAAGGTGCTGGAGCAGAGCCGCGACAACCCGGTCTGGTATGTGCAATACGCCCATGCGAGGATTCGCTCGCTGATGCTCCGAGCCGGGGAGGCGGGGCTGGAGACGGGTGATTCGACCCTGGCCTCGGCCGCGCTGGCGGGCCTGATCGACGACGCCGAGTTGGGGCTGATGCGCAAGCTGGCCGAGTTCCCGCGCCTGGTCGAGACCGCCGCCACCCACCACGAGCCCCACCGGGTGGCGTTTTATCTCTATGATCTGGCGTCGGAATTCCATTCCTGGTGGAATCGCGGCCAGGATCAACCGGCTCTGCGCATGATCCGCGACGACGATCCCGGCCTCAGCCGGGCCCGATTGGCGCTGGCGCGTGCGGTTCAGGTTGTGATTTCGGCAGGTCTTGGTATTCTTGGGGTGACCCCTATTAACGAAATGAAGTGACCAAGGGTTGCATATAATGGGGTCTGAGCAGGACTAACCCCCAGATGCGGGGTGCCCCATATGAGGGGAACGGCAGGCGCGGAACCCGGATGCGAGACGAATTCGAGGACGACTATTACGTTGCCGAGGAGGAACCCCGGCAGGGTTGGCGCGGGCGCTTCACCGACCGCATGTCGACCTTGCTCGGCGCCGTGCTGGCGCTGGTGGTGATCGGCGGGCTGGTGTATTGGGGCTACCGGCTGGGCCAGCGCGACGCCTCCGCCGTTCCGGTCATCCGGGCCGCGCTCGAGCCGGCCAAGGTGCAGCCCGACGACCCGGGCGGGGCCGAGATCGCGCATCAGGACATCACCAGCTATGGCGCCGGCACCGGCCCGTCCGCGCCCTCCGAGATCACCTTCGCGCCGCCGTCCGAGCGCCCGGCCGCGGAGGATGTGGCGATGGGCGCGTTGCTTGACGGCGAGGAGGAAACCACGACGCAGACCCCCGGGGAGATTGCAGGGGAAACCGCCGAGACCGACGGCGTGGCAGCCGCCGGCGCCGGCAAATATCAACAGCCCGACGGCCATGGCGGCGCGGACCACGCCCTCGGGCACCACCCGGCGCGCCGTCTCGAGGCCGAAAACCAGGGCGTAAAGGATGAAGGCGGCGCCGAAGA
>JACZTQ010000120.1 GCA_022573605.1 Pseudomonadota bacterium
ACATCATGCGCTTCGAGAAGACCAAGGCGCAACTCAACGACAACCCGCTGGTGCGCGCCGCGATGTGGGGGCCGATGCAGGTGCTGAACATGGTCCGCGCGCCGGGGGCGCCCGCGGATGCCCCTCCGGAAACGCCCAATCCGGACCACGGCCCCGGCTAGAGCAATTTCTAGCCAAATGAATTCATTTGGCGACTCGGAAATGGCGTAAAAACAAGGAGTTAGAGCCTTAGACCTGATTCTATCAGGTCTGATAAGGCTCTGAACCGCGTCAGGCCGGTTTCGGGCTGATCCGGGTCACATGCCCCATCTTTCGCCCCGGCCGCGCCTCCGCCTTGCCATAGAGATGCAGCGCGGCGCCGCTGGCGGCGAGCCGATGCCACTCCTCCGCCTCGGCGCCGATCAGGTTGGTCATCACCGCGTCCGAATGGCGCGACCCGTCGCCCAGCGGCCAGCCCGCGACGGCGCGGATGTGCTGCTGGAACTGGTCGACGAGGCAGGCCTCGATGGTCCAGTGGCCGGAATTGTGGACCCGGGGCGCGATTTCGTTGACCAGCAGTGTTCCATCCGGCGCGTGGAACAGCTCGATTCCCATCACGCCGACATAATCCAGCGCGTTCAGTATCTTGCCGGCGATCAGCACTGCGTCCATCCGCACCGCCGGGGTGATTTTCGCCGGAACGGTGGTGGTGTGCAGGATGCCGTCGCGATGGACGTTCTCGCCGGGGTCGTAGCAGACCACTTCACCCGAGAGCCCGCGCGCGCCGATCACCGAGATCTCGCGCTGGAACGGCACGAAGCCTTCCAGGATCGCGGGCGCCCCGGCGATCTCGTCCCAGGCTGCATCGGCCCGGCAGGCGTCGCCGATCCGCACCTGGCCCTTGCCGTCATAGCCGAGCCGCCGGGTCTTCAGGATCGACGGCGCGCCGATCTCGGCCAGCGCCGCCTTGAGGTCCTTGAGATCGCCGGCCGCGCGCCACGGCGCCACCGCGATCCCCAGCCCTTCGATGAAAGCCTTCTCCGCCACCCGGTCCTGGCTGATCTCCAGCGCCCGCGGGGGCGGGCGCACCGGCGCATGGGCCAGCAGCGTCGCGGCGGCCAGCGCCGGCACGTTCTCGAACTCGAAGGTGACCACGTCGACGCCGGCGGCAAAGCGCGCCAGCGCCTCCGTGTCGTCATAGGCGGCGGTGGTCACGGCCGCCGCCACGTCGCCGGCGGGCGGGTTCGCCCCAGGCTCGTAGATATGGGTCTTGAGCCCCAGCCGCGCCGCCGCGATCGACAGCATCCGGCCCAACTGGCCGCCGCCCAGGATGCCGATGGCGCCGCCCGGCGCCAGGGCCGCGCCGCGCCCCTCAATCCCCGAATCAATCCCCGAATCAATCAATGGCGGGCTCCTCGGCCACCGCCCCGGTGCGCCCGGCCCGCCAGGCGTCGAGCCGGGCCGCCAGCTCCGGGTCGGTGGTGGCGATGATCGCCGCCGCCAGCAGCGCCGCGTTGGCCGCACCGGCCTCGCCGATGGCCAGCGTCGCCACCGGCACCCCGGCCGGCATCTGGACCATCGACAGCAGGCTGTCGAGGCCGCCGAGCGCCTGGCTCCGCACCGGCACGCCGAGCACCGGCAGCCGGGTCTTCGCCGCCAGCATCCCCGGCAGATGCGCCGCCCCCCCGGCGCCGGCGATAATCACCCTGAGCCCCTTGCCCACCGCCGCCTCGGCATAGGCGAACATGCGGTCCGGGGTGCGATGGGCCGAGACGATCCTGACCTCGTGCACCACCCCCAGCTC
Source organism: Pseudomonadota bacterium (assembly GCA_022573605.1). Classification (GTDB taxonomy): domain Bacteria; phylum Pseudomonadota; class Alphaproteobacteria; order Rhodobacterales; family Rhodobacteraceae; genus Thermohalobaculum. Next base: position 1,784 of record JACZTQ010000120.1, read on the forward strand.
GTCGAGCATCCCGGCGGCGTGCCGCATGGTGGGCCAGTCCGACTGGCTGCCCATGACAATGCCGACAAGAACCTGGCCGACCTGCGCTTGCGTCATTTCCGACCGGCCTCCTTGCCGCTGTTTCCGGGGAAAGCGCGCACTATAGCGGTGGCCAGCGGCCATGCAAACATCCTCGGAGCAAGGCGCAAAATCCGCATAGCGGATTTGCCGCGCCGCCACCCGGCCCGCTGCTTATGCGCCTGTTCCAAAAGCTGCTGCGCAACTTTTGGGCGCGCGCCGCCCCCCGCCCCTCCTCCCCGCCCAACCACCGATGGTACCGGGGCATGATCGGTGGTTGGGCGGGGAGGCGGGGTGGGGGGCGGCGCCGGAAATCCGCGACAGCGGATTTCGTCACGGGCAAAGACTCTTGCAGCCCTCAGGCGATAATATCGGGGTAGAGCTTGTCCTTGACCTGGGTGATTTCGTCCTTGAGGCGCAGCTTGCGCTTCTTCAGCCGCTTGAGCTGCAACTGGTCGCCCAGCGGGCTCTCCGACAGCGCGGTGATTTCGTCGTCGAGCGCACGATGCTGGCGCCGCAGCTCGCCGAGCTCGGCAGTCAGCAGTTCATCCTGGTTCATGACCTTCATAAACCGTTCGACCTCGGCCCGGGGGGCGGGAGCTGCACGATGATACACCAGAGACCCGCCCCGTGCAGAGATTTTTGCGGTAAATCTCCGGTATTGCCGGTCTCGCGATGTTGATCCGGAGCCGCGCAACGCCTAAATTCCGGCGGCGCAACAAGGGGTGGAGGGCCCACGAATGATAACCAAACTGGCCCTGCTGGCGGTGGCGCTTCTGGTTGTCTGGATGGCCCTGTTCCGGCCCCGGCGCGGCGTGCCCGGCCCGAAACGAAAGCCACGGGCGCCGCCCCAGGCGCTGGAGCCATGCCCGGGTTGCGGCGTCTTCCGGCTGCCCGGCGGCGCCTGCGACTGTGATCCGCGATCCACATCGGACGATTGAACGTGTCCAACCTTTTGGCCGCCTTATGGCGGAACTCACCGGCACCCTGTATGAGCGGGACGCAAGGCGGCCGTTGCAGGGGCGCGCGGGAACAGGCTAGGCAGAGTTCATGGATGCGATCCTCCTGACCCTCGGCCTGGTGATCCTGGTCGGCGCCGGTGACGCGCTGGTGCGCGGCGCGGTGGCGCTGAGCCTGCAATTCGGCATCCCGGCGTTCATCATCAGCGTCACCGTGGTCGCCATCGGCACGTCCGTGCCGGAGTTACTGATCTCGGTCCAGGCGGCGCTGGCGGATGCGCCGGGGATCGCGCTCGGCAACGTGGTCGGCTCGAACATCGCCAATGTCCTGCTGGTGCTCGGCATCCCGGCGCTGATCGTGCCGATCGCCGGCTGCGGGCCGGCCGCCCACCGCAATCTCTACCTGATGCTCGGCGCCACGGTGCTGTTCAGCGGCTTCATACTGGGCGGCACGCTGTTCCGGTGGGCCGGGCTGGTGCTGGTGTCGGTGGCGCTGTTCCTGGTCTGGGATTCGGTGCGCATGGCCCGCGCCGCCCGCGCCGGGCGCAACCGCGAGGCGCTGGACGAGTTGGCCGAACTGGAGGATGCCGATCCCGAAATGGCGACCTGGAAGGTGCTGCTGTTGATCGCCGCCGGCATCGTCGGCCTGCCGATCGGGGCCCATTTCCTGATCGACGGGGCGCGCGCCATCGCCCGCGATTTCGGCATCTCCGAGGCGGCCATCGGCCTGACCGTGGTGGCGGTCGGCACCTCGCTGCCGGAACTGGCGACCACGGTGATGGCGGCGCTGCGGCGCCAGGCCGATGTCGCCATCGGCAATGTCATCGGCTCGAACATCTTCAACATCACCGCGGTGATCGGCGCCGCCGCGCTGGCCGCCCCGCTCGCCGTGCCGGTCGAGATCGCCAGCCGCGACCTCTGGGTGATGATCGGCGCCAGCCTTGTGCTGACACCCTTTGTCCTCGGGTGCCGCAGAATCGGCCGGCCCGTAGGTGCTGTATTCCTGCTGCTCTACGGCGTTTATATCTACTACGCCCTGGCGGGCTGAGAGAGAGGACGCCATGACCGACAAGCCCCGCGCACTGGTGACCGGAGCGGCCCGGCGCCTCGGCCGCGCCATGGCGCTGGATCTCGCGGCCACCGGCTGGGAGGTGGCGATCCACTATCACGACTCGGCCGGACCGGCCGAGGAGACCGCGGCCGAGGCCCGCGCGCTGGGCGCCAACGCCGCGACGCTCCGGGCCGACCTGCTGGTCGAGGACCAGACCGGCGCCCTGCTCGCCCGCGCCGCCGAGGTGCTGGGCGGCCCGCTGTCGCTGCTGATCAACAACGCCTCGCTGTTCGAGAACGACCTGGTCGCGACGGCAACAAGGCAAAGCTGGGACCGGGCCATGGAGCTGAACCTGCGCGCGCCGGTGCGCCTGACCCAGGACTTCGCCGCCCAGGCGCCACGGGCCACATCGGACGCCAATGGCGAGCCCGTGGCCGGCGCCTGCATCATCAACATGCTCGACCAGCGGGTCTGGAAGCCGACCCCGAATTTCATGTCCTACACGCTGGCCAAATCGGCGCTCCTGAGCTTCACCCGCAGCGCCGCCCAGGCGCTGGGCCCGGATGTGCGGGTCAACGCCATCGGCCCCGGCCCGACCCTGATGGCCGAGCGCGAATCGCCCGACCACTTCGCCCGGCAACGCGCCGCCTGCATCCTCGGGCGCGGCTCGGACGCCGACGACATCGTCGCGGCGATGCGATTCATCCTGAGTTGCAAGGCGTTTACCGGTCAGATGTTGGCGATCGACGGTGGCCAGCACCTGATCTGGCAGACCCCGGACATCATCGGAATCGACCCCCGGGCCGGCCCCTGAAGGCTTTTTTCCGGCCGGAGCCAACCGACTTTTCCACGCCGGGTCGCGGACCTCACGAAAATGTTAGAATTCCCTAATCTTTTCAGGCATTTGGCGCGAAGAATTTATTTTTCCATTTGAAATCAACAGTTTGCGAATATGCCTGTTTTTTAGACAATCCGAAAGACGCCCTTGAGACTCAAGGAGAATCGCTGCTTCGCGCCAATTTACTGACAGATTTATCCACAGATTCCGGGGACACCTTTTCGCTTGCATGCTATGGCGGTTCAGAGTAGCGCGCAGGCGAATCCGATGCCCATTTCAGACGCCCCAGAACCGGCCCCTCAGGTTGCCGCCTCCCCCGCCGCCGGGCCGGCGATTATCCGCCGCTGTCTGGCCGCCTTGAGCGACGGACCCGGGGTCTACCGGATGCTCGACGCCAAGGGCGCGGCGCTCTATGTCGGCAAGGCCCGGTCGCTGCGCAAACGCGTCGCCGCCTACGCCAAGTTGTCCGGCCACACCAACCGCATCCAGCGCATGATCGCCGCCACCGCGGCGATGGAGTTCATCTCGACCGCGACCGAGACCGAGGCGCTGCTGCTCGAGGCCAACCTGATCAAGCGCCTCAAGCCGCGCTACAACGTGCTGCTGCGCGACGACAAGAGCTTCGCCCATATCCTGATCGAGGACGGCCCCTGGCCGCTGATGCGCAAGCACCGGGGCGCGCGGCGCGAGAAGGGGCGCTATTTCGGCCCCTTCGCCTCGGCCGGCGCGGTCAACCGGACGCTGAACCAGATGCAGAAGGCGTTCCTGCTGCGGACCTGCTCGGAATCGGTGTTCCAGAACCGCACCCGGCCCTGCCTGCTCTACCAGATCAAGCGCTGCTGCGCCCCCTGTGTCGGCCATGTGACGCCCGGCGACTACGCCGCCCTGGTCGAGGATGCGACCCGGTTCCTCGACGGCCGCTCGACCCGGGTCCAGGGCGAGTTGGCGGCGCGCATGGCCGAGGCCAGCAGCGCGCTGGAGTTCGAGCGCGCCGTGGTCTACCGCGACCGCATCCGGGCGATGGCCCATGTGCAGGGCCACCAGGGCGTCAACCCGCGCAACACCGCCGAGGCCGACGTGGTGGCGCTGCACCGCGAGGGCGCCCAGGCCTGCGTCCAGGTGTTCTTCTTCCGCTCGCACCAGAACTGGGGCAACCGGGCCTATTTTCCCCGCATCTCGGCCGAGGCCGGAGACGGCGAGATCATGGAGGCTTTCCTCGGCCAGTTCTATGAGCAGCGGGTGCCGCCGCGCCTGGTTCTGCTCAGCCACCCGATCGGCAACCGCCCGCTGCTGGCCGAGGCGCTGGGCACCCTCGCCGGGCGCCGCGTCATGGTCGCCGTGCCGCAACGGGGCGAGAAGCGCGAACTGGTCGAGCACGCGGTCCGCAACGCCCGCGAGGCGCTCGGGCGCAAGCTGGCCGAGAGCGCCAGCCAGGCCCGGCTGCTGGCCGGGCTGGCCGAGGCCTTCGGGCTCGACCAGCCGCCGCGCCGCATCGAGGTCTACGACAACAGCCACATCCAGGGCGCCCACGCGGTCGGCGCGATGATCGTCGCCGGGCCGGACGGCTTTCAGAGGTCGCAGTACCGCAAGTTCAACATCAAGGGCGCCGAGCTGAGCCCCGGCGACGATTTCGGCATGATGAGGCAAGTGCTGACCCGGCGCTTCCAGCGGCTGGTCAAGGGCGACCCCGACCGCGAGAGCGCCGCCTGGCCCGACCTGGTGCTGATCGACGGCGGCGCCGGGCAGGTCAGTGCGGCGGCGGCGGTGCTGGCGGATCTCGGCATCGAGGACATCGCGCTGTTCGGCGTCGCCAAGGGGGTCGAGCGCGACGCCGGCAAGGAACGCTTCCACGCCCCCGGCCGGCGCCCCTTCGCGCTGGCGTTCCGCAGCCCCAGCCTCTATTTCGTCCAGCGCCTGCGCGACGAGGCGCACCGCTTCGCCATCGGCGCCCACCGGGCAAAACGCGCCAAGGCGGCCGGCGCCACGCCGCTCGACGAGGTTCCCGGCATCGGCCCGGCGCGCAAGCGCGCGCTGCTGGCCCATTTCGGCTCGGCCAAGGCGGTCGGCCGCGCCGGGCTGACCGATCTCAAGCTGGTCGGCGGCATCTCGGCAACCATGGCCGAGACCATCCACGCGTTCTTTCACGGCGAACGGTAGAGCAAGTTCCACCCGGGCAGAGCCGCTCTCGACCTTGTCATCACCGGGCTTGACCCGGTGATCCAGATTCTGCCTTGGCTCAATTCGGGGTATCTGGGAAAATTGAATGAAATCCGCGCATTACTGGATTGCCGGGTCAAGCCCGGCAATGACGGCGAGGGGGACGCGATGACAAACCCGGCCCGGCCCGCATGAAACCGGACAGCAGTGGGTCAAGCCCGGCAATGACGCAGGATGGAATCTTCGCGATCCGGGACACCAGCAAACCATTGCCGCTGGCCTCCCCTCCCCCTAAAAGAGGGAGAGAGTTTGGCGGACCCCGCCCGGCGACGATCAGGCTGAAGACATGAACTGGACCATCCCCAACCTGCTCAGCGTCATCCGGGTCCTTGCCGCACCCTGCGTCGCGCTCGCGTTCGTGGTGCTGGAGCGCCCCGAGGCCGACCGGATCGCGGTGCTGATCTTCATCGGCGCCGCGTTGACCGACTATCTCGACGGCTTGCTGGCCCGCATCCTGGGCCAGGAAAGCGCCTTCGGCCGCATGCTCGACCCGATTGCCGACAAGGCCATGGTGACCATCGCCCTGGCGATGATCATCTCGCTCTACGATATGTCGTGGCCGGTGGTGGTCCCGGCGGTGCTGATCATGCTGCGCGAGGTGCTGATCTCGGGCCTGCGCGAATTCCTCGGCGAGGTGAAGCTTCCGGTCACGCCGATGGCGAAGTGGAAGACCACCCTGCAAATGCTCGCCATCTGCCTGTTGCTGCTGCGGGGCGCGGCCACTCCGGGAGAGCAAGCCGAGCCGGTCAACCGGCTGATCGCCGAATTTCTGTCCTACATTGCGATCGGCACCGGCGCCTTGGGCATGATCCTGCTCTGGGTGGCGATGTGGCTCACCCTGGTTACCGGCTGGGATTACTTCCGCAAGGGTCTGCCCTATATTCGGGAGAAGGAAGCCGCCGCCGCGAGGCCGGCGGCCCAGCCCGAAGACCAACCCGGGGAATAACCGGGCGTGCCAAGAGCAATTTCTAGCCAAATGGGTTCATTTGGCGACTCGGAAATTGCGTGAACACAAAGAGTCAGAGCGTCCGGCCTGAGTCCGTCAGGACACAAAACGCTCTGGAAAGGAACGCCATGCAGGTTCTCTATTTCGCCTGGCTGCGCGAGCGGGTCGGCGCCGCCTCGGAGGAGATCGACCCCGGGGGCGCCGCGACGGCGCGCGAACTGGTCGAGCGGCTGGTCGCAAGCGAGCCGCGCTATGGCGCCGCCTTCGCCGACATGGCCGCGGTCCGGGTTGCGGTGGACCAGGAGATGTGCGATCTCGACACCTCGATCGCGGGCGCGCGCGAGGTCGCCTTCTTCCCGCCCGTCACCGGCGGCTGAGATGGGCGCGAGATGACGGTCTCGGTCCAGCGCGAGGATTTCGACATCGCCGCCGAGATCGCCCGCCTGAGCGCCGCCGACGCCGACATCGGCGCCGTGGTCAGCTTCACCGGGCTGGTGCGCCGGATGACCGCCGACGGGCCGATCACGGGGATGGAGCTCGAGCACTACCCCGGCATGACCGAGCGGGCGCTGGAGGCGATCGCGGCCGAGGCCGAGGCCCGCTGGCCGTTGCAGGGTGTGCGGGTGATCCACCGCTACGGCGCGCTCGAGCCGGGCGAGCGCATCGTCCTGGTGCTGACCGCCAGCCGCCACCGCCAGGCCGCCTTCGAGGCGGCGGAATTCCTCATGGACTACCTGAAGACCAGCGCGCCGTTCTGGAAGAAGGAAGACCACGCCGGCGAAACCCGCTGGGTCGATGCCCGCGACGCCGACGACAGCGCAATGGCGCGGTGGAAGCGGTAGCGGAGCGCGCGAGGCGGGGCTGATCCGTAGGGTGCGCATTCTGCGCACCGCTGATGTGGCCTCGCGCGGGGGATGGTGCGCAAAATGCGCACCCGACGCCTGCCGATCCGGGTTATCGGGTTGAAAGCCCGCGCCTACCGCGCCGCCGCCCGCAGCGCCTCGACCTCGGCCTCCATCTCGATCATCCGGCGCCGGGCGTGGCTCAGCCCGCCGCGCATGGTCTCCAGTTCCAGCGTCACCGCCGCCAGTTCCCGGCTCAGCTCCGCCTCGCGGCCCTCGACGGCGCCGTCGAGCCGGGCCTGCATCACAGCCAGCCGCTCGGCGGTCTCGGCCTCGCGCCGGGCCAGCAGCGCCTCGGCCTGGGGGCGCGCCA
>JACZTQ010000121.1 GCA_022573605.1 Pseudomonadota bacterium
GGCAACATCTCGTTTCGCTCGCAATCCTGGAGCTTGACTCGGAACTGGCGTCCCCTCCCCCCTCGGGGGGGAGGGTTAGGGGGGGCCGTAACCTGCGCCGGGCGCGGCCCTCAATGAAAATCCCGGCTCGGGAACAGCCGCCTGGCCTGCTCGCGCGGGTGGCGGGCGCGGGGTGGCGTGGGGCGTGTCTCCGTGCCGGCCGGGCCGGGGGCCGCGCCGAGGCGGTCGAGCCAGGGCGAGAGGTCCTCGATCCGGCCGGCGATCAGGTGGCTGACCGCGCCCTCGCGCTGGAGCTTGCCGGTGATCCGCAACAGCCGTCCGGCGATCACCGCGCGGCGGAAGCGCTCGTAGACCTTGGGCCAGACGATCACGTTGATCACCCCGGTCTCGTCCTCCAGGGTGAGGAAGATCACCCCCGAAGCGGTGCCGGGGCGCTGGCGGGTGATCACCAGCCCGGTGGCGGCGATGCGCGCGCCGTCCGGGGTCCCGGCGATGCGGGTGGCAGTGTGGCCGTTGCCAAGGCGCTCGCGCAGCAGCGCCAGCGGGTGGGCGCGCAGGCTGAGGCGCAGGGCGCGGTAGTCCTCGACCACCTGCTCGCCGGGGCTGGGGGCGGGCAGGCGCGGGGCCGGTTCGGCCAGACCCTCGCCGTCGGGAAACAAGGGCAGCGGGGCATCGCCGGTGAGCGCGCGGGCCGCCCACAGCGCCTCGCGGCGCGCCAGGCCCGAGGAGGCGAAGGCGTCGGCGTTGGCCAGCTTGGTGATCGCGGCGCGGGCCAGGCCGGCGCGGCGCTGGAGGGCTTCGACATCCGCATAGCCGTTGCCGCGGGCGGCCGAGATCCACTGGCCGTCCTCCCGGCGCAACCCCTTGACCTGGCGCAGGCCGAGGCGGAGCGCCAGCCCGCGCCCATCCGCGCCTTGGGCGGAGGGCTCCAGGGTGCAGTCCCAGTAGGAGGCGTTGACGCAGACCGGGCGGACCTCGACGCCGTGCTCGCGGACATCGCGGACGATCTGGGCCGGGGCGTAGAAGCCCATCGGCTGGGAGTTCAGCAGCGCGCACGCGAAGGCCGCCGGGTGGTGGCGCTTGAGCCAGGCCGAGGCGTAGACCAGCAGCGCGAAGCTGGCGGCGTGGCTTTCCGGAAAGCCGTATTCGCCGAAACCCTCGATCTGGCCGAAGCAACGCTCGGCGAAGGCGCGCTCATAGCCCCGCGCGCACATGCCCTCGATGAAGCGGTCGCGAAAGTCCCCGATGGCGCCGGTGCGCCGAAAGGTGGCGAGCGAGCGGCGCAGGCGGTCGGCCTCCTCCGGGCTGAACCCGGCGGCGACGATGGCGATGCGCATCGCCTGTTCCTGGAACAGCGGCACGCCGAGGGTGCGGCCCAGCACCTCGCGAAGCTCGTCGGAGGGGAACTCGACCGCCTCGAGCCCCTGGCGGCGGCGGATATAGGGATGCACCATGTCGCCCTGGATCGGGCCCGGGCGGATGATCGCGACCTCGATCACCAGGTCGTAGAAGCAGCGCGGCTGCATCCGGGGCAGGAAGTTCATCTGGGCCCGGGATTCCACCTGGAACACGCCTAAGGAGTCCGCCCGGCAGAGCATGTCGTAGGTGGCGGGGTCCTCTTGGGGCAGGGTGGCCAGGGTGTAGCGGGTGCCGTGATGGCTGGCGATCAGGTCGAAGGCCTTGCGGATGCAGGTCAGCATGCCGAGACCCAGCACATCGACCTTGAGAATGCCGAGGGCGTCGATGTCGTCCTTGTCCCACTCGATCACGGTGCGGTCCGCCATGGCCGCGTTCTCGATCGGCACCAGCTCGTCGAGCCGCCCGGCGGTGATGACGAAACCGCCGACATGCTGCGAGAGGTGGCGCGGGAAGCCGATGATCTGGGCGACCAGTTCCATGGTCTGGACCAGGCGGCGGTCGGCCGGGTCGAGGCCGATCTCGCGCAGGCGCTCGGGTGCTATGGCCTCGCGCGACCAGCCCCAGACCTGGCCCGCGAGGGCGGCGGTGATGTCGGCCGAGAGCCCCATGGCGCGGCCGACCTCGCGCAGCGCCGCGCGCGAGCGGAAATGGATCACCGTGGCGCAGAGTCCGGCGCGGTGGCGGCCGTATTTCCGGTAGATGTGCTGGATCACCTCCTCGCGGCGCTCGTGCTCGAAATCGACGTCGATGTCGGGGGGCTCGTCGCGGGCCTCGGAGACGAAGCGCTCGAACACCATCGAGATGGTCTCGGGGGCGATCTCGGTGACGCCCAGCGCGTAGCAGACGACCGAGTTGGCGGCCGAGCCCCTCCCTTGGCAGAGGATGCCGCGGCTCCGCGCGAAGGCGACGATGTCGTGGACGGTGAGGAAATAGGGGGCGTAGTTCAGCCTGGCGATCAGGGCGAGCTCGCGGGTGACGAGGTTTTTCGCCTTCTCCGAGGCGCCCTCGGGGTAGCGCCAGTCCAGCCCGGCGCGGGCGAGGCGCTCGAGCCGGGCCTGGGGCGGCTCGCCGTTGCCCTCGCCGGGGTATTCGTAAGCCAGCTCGTCGAGCGAGAAGGTGCAGCGGTTGGCGATTTCCATCGTGCGGGCGAGGGCCTGGGGGTGGGCGGCGAAGATGCGGGCCATCTCGGCCGGCGGGCGCAGGCGGCGCTCGGCGTTGGGCTGGGCCAGGCGGCCCAGGGTCTCGATGGTGCGCCGGGTGCGGATGCAGGTGAGGATGTCGGCCAGGCGGCGGCGACGGGCGCGGTGCATGAGCACGTCGCCGGTGGCGGCCAGCGGGATTTGCGCCTTGTCCGCGAGGGCGGCCAGCGCCGCAAAGCGGTCCCGGTCGCGGCCGTCGTAGCGCGGCGCCGCGGCGAGGGAGAGGTCGGTTCCAAAGCGGCGCGTCAGCCGTTGCAGGTGTGGCAAGGTTTTGCCCGCGCCGGGCCGCGGAGTTGGCGCTGGTGGCGCTGCCGCGGGCGCCTCGCCCATGTCCCGGGCTTGCCCCGGGACCTCGCGGGTTTGAGCCGGGACGGCCAGGGCATGTTCGTCGAGGTCCCGGGTCGAGCCCGGGACATGGGGATGTTGCGGCGCGAGGGGATCCGGCGGGCAGGCGATGAGGATCAGGCCGGGGGTGGTGGCGCAGAGGTCGTCCAGCGTCAGCTCGCAGCCGCCCTTTTGCGCCCGGCGCTTGCCCAGCGTGAGCAGGCGGCAGAGTTGGGCGTAGGCCGGGCGGTCGGGAGCCAGGGCGATGATCTCCAGGGGGGTATCGGTGAAGGCGAGGCGGGCGCCGATGATGAGTTTGGCGAGGGGACGGGTCGCCTCGCGCCTGAGTTCACGCAGCCGGACATGGGCGCGGACCACGCCGGCCAGCGTGTTGCGGTCGGTGATGGCGAGGGCGGCAAGGCCAAGCTCGGCGGCGCGCTCGACCATCTCCTCGGGGTGCGAGGCCCCGGTGAGGAAAGTGAAATTGGTGGTGACGGCGAGCTCGGCATAGGGCATGTTCCTGTTATGTTCGTATAAGGAACGGTTGGCAAGGGTGGGGGGGGCATACCGGCGGCCCGCGGCGATGACGGCGGGAGCGGCGGGAGCGGCGTCCAAATCGCGCAAGGTGGCCAATATTGGTGTTATTTCCGCGAGCTATCATGGGGTGGCGGATTTGAACCGGACAGCAGTGGATCGCGTCCGGCAACGACAACGTCGAGTGCCACTCTGTTTGAATGGACCCCGCTCAGCCCTCGTCGTCGCCGAGCGCCCCGATCCGTTCGGTCAGCCAGGCCCGCCACTCGGCGGTTTTCTCGTTCAGTTCGACCCGGTAGCGATCGACCGTCACCACGTATTCGGTCAGCGCCGGTTTCATCCGCGGGGAGGCGTCGATGATCTGCGGTTGCAGGACATAGAGCCCGACCATGGTCGCCGTCACCATCGCCATCAGGGTGAACCCGGTCAGGAAGGCGCCGGATTTCTTGCGCCGTTCGCGCGAACGCTGGAGCTTCTTGGCCCGCTTTTCGTGCAGCCGGCGCAGCTTGGCGGCGTTGTAGCCGCTCGGCGCCGCTTCGCCCTTTTTCGTCCGTCCCAGCTTGTCGACGCCATCGATCCGGGACTTCAGCGCATCGATGTCTTCGTCCTCGTCGCGCTTGCGCATGGTCGGCGTCGGGGCGACCGGCTCCGGGCGCGATTCCGGCACGGGCTCGGGCGCCGCGTCGGCGCTGTCCTTGAGATCGGTGAGCATCTGGCGAATCGCCGCCATCTGGTCTTTGCGGTCACCGGCCGCGGCCGGCGGCGGTGGGCTGAACGCGGCGGACTCGTCGCCGGGCGCCGCCACCGCGGCCATCGACGCGGACTCGGCCACGGGCTCGGGCTCGGGCTCGGGTTTGGGCTCGGGTTCGGCCACGGGCGTGGACGCCGCCGCCACCGCGCCTTCCGCATTGGCGCGCCATTTATGCGAGCAACTGGAGCAACTGACCTTGCGGCCGTCCGGCCCGATCGAGCCGTCGGGCAACTGATACCGCGCCTGACACGACGGGCAAACAATCTCGATCATGTTTTACCTCCAGACCCTTGGAGCCGCATTCTATGATCCTGTATAAACCTATCTTGGCAAGACTCCAAGCGGCCAGAAGCCCGGCAGTGTTGCCAAATCGCGGTAAATTTGGCGGATCGGTTGCAAAACCACCACGATCCGGCCGGCGCCGGGATCGTCCCAACGTCCCTGCGGTTGTTTGACGCCACCGCTTTGCAATCGGGCAGGCAGACACGACTCGCGGGCGCGGCATGCTCGCTTTGAAACAGCCGGCCCGGGTTTGGTGTGAGTCGGGTTTGGTGTGAGTCCGGCGAAATTCCGCGTCCGGCCCGATTCCATCAGGGCGGAAAATGCCTTAAGGGGATGTCCATGCAGTTGTTGCGCTCGTTGATCCAGATCTTCCTGGTCTACCTGCTGATGGCGGTGATGGGCCTCATCGGCGCGCCCGTGGTGCTGTGGTCGCGGGCCTGGACCGGGGGCTGGATGAAGCTCTACGCGCGGGGCGCCATGGTGCTGACGCGCTGGCTCTGCGGATTGCGGGTCGAGTGGCGCGGGCCGGTGCCCTCGGGCGCCGTGGTGGTGGCCGCCAAGCACCAGTCGCTGCTCGATGTGCTGATGATGTTCGCGGTCCTGCCCGAGCCGCATTTCGTGATGAAACGCGAGCTGATCTGGGTTCCGGTGCTGGGGCTCTACGCGCTCCGGGCCGGCAGCATCTGGATCACCCGCGAGAAACGCGGCGAGGGCAAGACCATGCTGCGCCGGCTGCGGAACCGGCATCGGGGCAGCGGTCAGATCGCGATCTACCCCCAGGGCACGAGAGTGCCGCCGGGCGAGGTGCGGCCCTACCGGCGCGGCGCGGCGATGGCCTACGAGAGTTTCGGCCTGCCGATGGTGCTGGCGGCGACCAATGTGGGCTGGTTCTGGCCCAAGCGGGGCATTCTGCGGCGCCCCGGCACCGCGGTTCTGGAGTTCCTCGAGACCCTGCCGCCGGGCCTGCCGCGGGCCGAGGTGATGCAGCGGATGGAGAGCGTGATCGAGGCCGCGTCGGACCGGCTGGGCGAGGAAGCGGCGAAGCAGTTGGCGGCGGACCCCGCCGGGTGATGGGGGGCGGCGCGCCCCGGGTCCATCCTCAGCGGCCGAGGAATCGCCGGAACGCCGCCAGCGTCTTCTCGCTGGTGTAGTGCTCGATGCCCTCGGCGTCGAATTCGGCGGTCTCGGCGTCGATGCCGAGGTGGCGCAGGAAATCGCGCACCAGCCGGTGGCGCTCGCGGGCCGCTTCGGCGATCCGGCGGCCGGCCTCGGTGAGGAAGATCGAGCGGTAGCGCTGGCGCGTCACCAGGCCCTCGCGGGTGAGCCGGTTCAGGGTGTTGTTGACGGTGGCGTTGGTCACCCCGAGGCGCGCGGCGAGATCGACCGCGCGGGCCTCGCCGGTGACGTCGATCAGGTCGGCGATCAGCTCGACATAGTCCTCGGCGACCACGCGCTGGTGGGCCTGGCGGACCCGCTCGAAGCTGCGGGCCTGGCGCTTGGCCTCGCGCAGGCGGTTTGGGGCGGGGTTGTCGGGGCGGGTCATCGGGGGTTGATAGTGAAATTGCAAAATTTAGTCCATACTAAATATTGTAGTGTGTTGACGCGATTTGAGCCGGAGCCTATTTGAGTTCGGCATACAACCCGGGAGCGACCGTGATTCGAACCCTGAAGATGATCGCCGGCACGGCTGTGCTGGCTGTCGCCCTGCCCGCCTTGGCCGGCGCCGGGCCGAAGGCGGTGGCGACCATCGGCATGCTGGCCGATGTGGCCCGGAACGTGGCCGGCGATTGCGTCGTGGTCGAGACCATGATGGGGCCGGGCACCGACCCGCATCTCTACAAGGCCAGCGCTGGCGATGTGCGGCTCCTGTTCGGGGCCGATGCGATCCTCTATGCCGGCCACAACCTCGAGGGCCAGCTCGGCCAGGTGCTGGGCAAGCTGGCCCAGCGGCGCCTGACCAGGGCGGTGGCCGAGGCGGCGGTGCCGGCCGGGCGGCTGCTGGCCTTCGCCGGGGCGCATTACCCGGACCCGCATGTCTGGATGGACGTGTCGCTGTGGGCCCTGACGGCCCCCGTCATCGCCGAGGTGCTGGGCGAGCTGGCGCCGGAGTGCGCCGGCGCGATGCAGGCGCGGGCCGTGGCCTATGGCGCCAAGCTGGCGGCGCTGCACGACTGGGTCCGGGCCAGCGTGGCGACGATCCCCGAGGAGCAGCGCATCCTGGTCACCGCCCACGACGCCTTCGCCTATTACGGGCGGGCCTACGGCATCGAGGTTGCCGGCATCCAGGGCATCTCGACCGCGAGCGAGGCCGGCATCGCCGATATCCGCCAGATCGTCGATATCGTGGTCGCGCGCCTTGTGCCGGCGGTGTTCATCGAGAGCACCATCAACCCGCGCACGATCCAGGCGGTGATCGACGCCGCCGCCGGGCGCGGCCACGCGGTGGCGCTGGGCCCGCAGCTCTATTCCGACGCGATGGGCGCGGCGGGGACGGCGGCGGGCACCTATATCGGCATGATCCACGCCAACACGGTGGCCATTGTGGAGGCGCTGGGCGGGCGGCCGGCGGCGTTGCCGGGCGAGCTGGTGGCCTGGGCGACGCGCTGGCATGTGGCGGCGGGGGGTTAGGGGTGGAAGTCGTCCGGTTGCATTTGCTCCAATGTCCCGGCCTCGAGCCGGGACCTCGCGCCGTTGCGCGCGGCGGCGCGAGGCCCCGGCGCAAGGCCGGGGAAGTGCGGTGGGACGCCCGATGACCTACGCCCCCCCCTCCGGGCCGCCGGATGCCCTGCACGAGCCGGGTCTGGCGCTGCATGTGGAGGACCTGACGGTCAGCTATCACGGCCGCCCGGTGCTGTGGGACATCGATATCGACGTGCCGCCCGGGGTGATGGCGGCGATCGTCGGACCGAACGGGGCCGGCAAGAGCACCTTCATCAAGTCGGTGCTGCAACTGGTGCCGGCCACCGCCGGCCATGTGCGCCTGTTCGGGGCGCCCTACCGGGCCGGGCGGCGCCGGGTCGCCTATGTGCCCCAGCGCACCAGCGTCGACTGGGATTTTCCGACCACGGCCGAGGACGTGGTGATGATGGGGCGCTACGGGCATCTGGGCTGGTTCCGCCGCCCCGGCGCGGAGGAACGCCGCCGCGCCCTGGCGGCGCTGGACGAGATGGGCATCGCCGATCTGGCCGGGCGCCAGATCAGCCAGCTCTCCGGCGGCCAGCAGCAGCGGGTGTTCCTGGCCCGCGCCCTGGTGCAGGAGGCCGAGATCTATTTCCTCGACGAGCCGATGGCCGGGGTCGATGCCGTCACCGAGCGCGCCATCGTCAAGTTGCTGAAGGGCCTGCGCGACCGCGGCAAGACGCTGATCGTGGTGCATCACGACTTGCAGACGGTGCGGGAATATTTCGACTGGATCGTGATCCTGAACGTCCGCGTCATCGCCCAGGGTCCGGTGGCCGAGGTCTACACCGCCGAGAACCTGCGCCGGGCCTATGGCGGGCAGATCTCGCTGTTGCGCGGGCTGGGGATCGACGGGACGCCGAGCGCATGACGCTGATCGAGCTGCTGACCGACTACACCTTGCAGAACGTGGCCCTGGGGGCGGCGATCCTTGGTGCTGTCAGCGGCGTGCTGGGCAGTTTCGCGGTGCTGCGCCAGCAGAGCCTGGTCGGCGACGCGCTGAGCCATGCCGCCCTGCCCGGGGTGTGCCTCGGGTTCATGGTCGCGGGCGCCCGCGACCTCGGCGCGATCATGGCCGGCGCCCTGCTCACCGGCGGGCTGGCGGCGCTGGCGATCCTGGCCCTGACCCGGCTCAGCCGGCTGAAGACCGACGCCGCCATCGGCATCACCCTGAGCGTGTTCTTCGCCCTCGGGGTGGTGCTGCTGACCGTGATCCAGGGCCGCGGCGGGGCCAGCCAGGCCGGGCTGGAGACCTTCCTGTTCGGCCAGGCGGCGGCGATCCTGCGCTCGGATCTGTGGGTCATGGGCGGCATCGCGGCGGCGGCGCTGACGGTGGTGGCGGCGCTCTGGAAGGAGTTCAAGCTGGTCGCCTTCGACCCCGTCTTCGCCCGCACCATCGGCCTGCCGGTGACGGTGCTGGAGGTGGCGCTGACCGTGATGGTGGCGCTGGCGGTGGTGGTCGGGTTGCAGATGGTCGGGGTGGTGCTGATGGCGGCGATGGTGATCGCGCCCGCCGTCGCCGCCCGGCAATGGACCCGGCGGCTCGAGCACATGGTGCTGCTGGCGGCCGGGTTCGGCATGGTCTCGGGACTGATCGGGGCGGTGATCAGCGCCCTCGGGCCGGGGCTGGCGACCGGGCCGCTGATCGTGCTGGCGGCCTCCGCCATCGTGCTGGTCTCGATCCTGTTCGCGCCCGGCCGGGGCGTGGTCTGGGACGCCTTGAAACTGGCCGGCGAGCGCCGCTCCCTGCGCGGGCGCCAGGTGCTGACGACGCTGCTGCAACTGGCCCGCGAGCATGACGATGCGGCCTATCCGGCCGAGCAGGGCATGCTCGACGCC
>JACZTQ010000122.1 GCA_022573605.1 Pseudomonadota bacterium
TCCCCCCGGCGGGGGGAGGGGACGGCTCCGCAAGGGGGGCGCAGACCGGAGACAGAGATGGACGAGATCGCCAGACCAGCCGCCGCCAGCCTCGCCGCCGCCTATGGCGGCGAGGGCTGGTCGCCGCGCCGGGCGGCCCACGGCGACGAGATCGGCGTGCTCTGGGCCGCTTGCGGCATCGACAGCGAGTGGCGCCGCCTGACGGCGGTGGCGCTGCGGTGTCCGGGCGCCGAGATCGCGGTCGACGACATCGACGCCAGCCAGTTCCTCGAGGCGCCCGATCCGGGCCGCGCCCGGGCCGAGCACGAGGCGCTGGGCGAGGTCTATCGCGCCGAGGGGGTCGAGGTGATCGAGGTGCCGGACGTGGCCCGGCCGAGCCCGAACCGGATGTTCTGCGCCGATCTCTTCGCGATGACGCCGCAGGGGGCGATCCTCGGCCGGCCGGCCTCGTCCGTGCGCGCCGGCGAGGAGGTGGCGGTGGCCGCCGCGCTGGCGGGCGCGCGGGTGCCGATCCTGAAGACCCTGACGGGCCAAGCCACCTTCGAGGGCGCCGACCTGATGTGGCTGGATGGCGAGACCGCGATCATCGGGCGCGGGCTGCGCACCAACGCCCAGGCCATCGACCAGATCGGCGCGCTGCTGGCCGAGATCGGCCGCACCCTGATCGCGGTCGATCTGCCCCACGCCACCATGCACCTGATGGGGATGCTGCGCATCGCCGACGCCGATCTCGCCATCGCCTGGCCCCGGCGCACCCCGCACGCGGCGGTGACGGCGCTGCGCGAGCGGGGCTACCAGGTCGCCTTCCTGCCGGAGCAGGGCGAGGCGGAGAGCAACAAGGCGCTGAACTTCGTCACCCTCGGCCCTCGGCGTATCCTGATGCCGGCGGGCAACCCGGGCGCGCGCGGCTTCTACCAGGGGCTGGGGGTCGAGGTGATCGAGACGCCGATGGGAGAGCTAAAAAAGGCCGCTGGTGCAGTGGGTTGCCTGACCGGTGTGGTGGCGCGGGAGATGGCGCGAGCATGACCGGCGGCGGGGTGGAGATCGAGCGGCTGATCGAGCTGATGGCCAAGCTGCCGGGGCTGGGGCCGCGCTCGGCCCGGCGCGCGGCGCTGGCGCTGGTCAAGAAGCGCGAGCGGCTGCTGGCGCCCCTGGCCCGGGCGATGGCCGAGGTGGCGGAGCGTGTGCGCACCTGCCGGACCTGTGGCAACCTCGCCACCGGCGAGGACTGCGCGATCTGCCTCGACCCGAAGCGCGATGCCGCGCTCATCTGCGTGGTCGAGGATGTCGCCGGATTGTGGGCGCTGGAGCGGGCGGCGGTGTTTCGCGGGCGTTATCATGTGCTGGGCGGCGTGCTGTCGGCGTTGGACGGGGTGACGCCGGAGAGCCTGCGGATCCCGGAACTGGCCGAGCGGGCCCGCGCCCCGGAGGTGATCGAGGTGATCCTGGCGGTCGGCGCCACCATCGACGGCCAGACCACCGCCCATGTCATCGCCGACTACCTGGAGGGTTGCGGGGTCGAGCTGACCGCGCTGGCCAAGGGGGTGCCGGTGGGGGGGGAGCTGGACTACCTCGACGACGGGACGATCTCGGCGGCGCTGGCGGCGCGGAAGGCGTTGTAGGGGGGCGGCCGCGGACGGCGGAACAAGTTCCGCCCTACGGGTTGTACGGGCTGTAGGGCGGAACTTGTTCCGCCGTCCGCGGCCGCCGCTCTCACAACGTCAACGCCACCCCCAACCGCTCCGCCAGCCGCGCCAGCGCCGCCCTCTCGCCGTCGCCCCATTCCGCCGCCCGGCTGAGGCACAGCGTTGCCTGGCTTTGCAGGATCAGCCCGTCCGCCAGTGGCTTCAGGTGGTTGGCCCGGAGCGTCCCGCCGCTCGAGGTGATATCGACGATGGCCTCGCAGCTCTGGTTCTTCGGGCCCGCCTCGGTGGCGCCCTGGCTGTCGGCCAGGCGGTAGTCGGCGACCCCCTTCGACTGGAAGAAGGCGCGGGTCAGGTTGTGGTATTTGGTGGCGATGCGCAGGCCGTGGCCGTGCCGCGCCCGGAACGCCTCCGCCACCTCGTCGAGGTCGGCCATGGTCTCGACATCGACCCAGAAGGCGGGCACCGCGACGATCAGGTCGGCGTGGCCAAAGCCAAGGCCCGCCGCCAGCACGATGCGGTCCTGCCAGCCGGGGGCGCGCTCGCGGATCAGGTCCTCGCCGGTGACGCCGAGATGGATCCGGCCACTGGCCAGTTCGCGGGGGATCTCGCCGGCCGACAGCATCACCACCTCGAGCCCGTCGATGCCGCGGGCCCGGGCGGCGTATTGGCGGGCGTCGCCGGTGCGCGCGATGTCGATGCCGCGGGCCGCGAACCAGCCGATGGTGTCGGCCTGCAGGCGGCCCTTGGAGGGCAGGCCGAGGGTGAGGGCGGTCATTGATTGCCCGCCGCCGGTAATTTCCGGGCCGCGAGCACCGCCTCGGGGCGGATCATGGCGCCGACGGCGGGCACCGCGCGGTCAGCACCAAGGCGCCGGGTCATGGCGTCGTAGCGTCCGCCACCGGCCAGCGGCGGCAGGTCGGGGCGGTGTTCAGCCGTGATCTCGAAGACGAAGCCCTCGTAGTATTCGAGGTTGCGCCCGAAGGCGGCATCGAAGGGCAGCGCGGCGGCATCGACCCCGGCGCGCTCCAGCGCCGCGAGGCGGGCCTCGAAGCGATCGAGCGCCGGGGTGATGTCGACGCTGCCCTCGGCGGTCAGGGCGCGCAGCCGGGCCAGCGCGTTGCCGGCCGGGCCGGTGACGGAGAGCGCGGTCTCGATCAGTCCGGCCTGTTCGGCGGGCATCGCCGGATCGGCGGCGGCCTCGGCCAGCGCCACGGCGCGGGCGGCGATCTCGTCGATCTCGCGCAGGCCGATTGGGTCGCCCGCCTCCGAAGCGATGGCGGCGATGGCGCCGGGCGCGTCGGGGCCGTTGGCGGCGGCGATCAGGCGGGCGCGCAGCGCGGTCGGCGCGGCGGGGCCGGCGACGAATTCCTCGATCAGTTGGTGGAACCGCCGGGGGCGCCAGAAATGACGCCGCAGCCGGTGGCGGCGCCGGGCCGGCATCGCCAGGGCGTCGAGCAGCGCAAAAGCGATGCCGAGATCGCCGGTCATCACCGCGACCGGCCCGGCGTCGAGCGCTTCCAGCCCCTCCTGAATCAGGGTGAAGACCTGGGCCTCGGCCTCGGCCGGGTCGGCTGCGCCGAGGTTCTCGATGCCCGCCTGGAGGTATTCCATCGGCCGGGTCGAGCCGGGGTCCTGGCGGCGAAACACCGGGCCCTGGTAGGCGTAGCGCGCGGCGCGGTCCCAGCCGTTCGCCCCGTGGGCCCGGACCACCGGCACGGTGAAGTCGGGGCGCAGGCACAAGTCGCCGCCGCCGCCCGCGCTACTGGCGCCGGGGAACAGGAAGGCGCGGCCCCTGATGTCCTCGCCGTAGAGGTCGATCAGGGTTTCGGCCTCGAACAGGTGGGCGGTGGTGACCGGGGCGTAACCCGCCGCCGCGAACAGCGCCGCCAGGGTGGCGAGCGCGCTTTCGATGGCGGCGTGGTCCTCGCCCTGGCGCACGGCGTTCACGGGCTCAGTCCCCGGCGCGGGCGAGCATACGGCGGACCTCGGCGACCAGATCGGCGCGGGGCACGGTGATCTGGGCGGGCTGGGCCTTCCACTCGGCGTGGGTCTCGATCTCGGCCGCCAGCCGGGCGCCCAGCGCCAGGTCCTTCAGCGTCACCACGCCCTCGGCGCGCTCGTCCGCGCCCTCGATGACGGCGATGGGGGAGGCGCGCTTGTCGGCGTATTTCAGTTGCTTGCCCATGTTGCCGCCGCCGAGGAAAACCTCCGCCCGGACGCCGTTGTTGCGCAGCTCGGCGCAGATGGTCTGGTAGGCGGCCATCCGGTCGCGGTCCATGGTCAGGATCACCACCGGGCCCGTCGCCTCGGCCTGGCCGGCGCGGCCGATCTCGCGCAGCGCCGCCAGCAGCCGGTCGACGCCGATCGAGATGCCGGTGGCGGGGACCGCCTGGCCGGTGAAGCGCTTCACCAGATCGTCGTAGCGCCCGCCGCCGGCGACCGAGCCGAACTGGCGCCGTTGGCCGTCATCGCCGGTGACCTGGAAGGTCAGTTCGGCCTCGTAGACCGGGCCGGTGTAGTAGGCCAGACCGCGCACCACCGAGGGGTCGATGACGGCGCGGTTGGAATAGCCTTGCGCGTCTATGAGTTCGGCTATCATTTCGAGTTCGCCCACTCCCTCGCGACCGACGGCGGAACTACCAACTAGGCTGCGAAGATCAGAGAGTATCGAACCGGTATCAAGACCGTCGGGTCCACGCAATCGCACGTCTTGGACAGATGACGTGAAACCAACTGGTTCAGCTTTAAGCGTAAGCCCACCATCCGACCCAGCACCCGCCTCGACGAAGCCCATCACCCTTTCGGTTTGTTCGGTTGAAAGTTCGGCGCCCTTTGTGAAGTCGCCACTCTCGTCTTTGCGGCCAAGGCCGAGCAGAGCACGCACGCCAACAGGCCCCAGCCTGTCGAGCTTGTCTATGGCGCGCAGCACGATGCCGCGGGTGTGGGCGTGCGCCTCGGGATTGGCGGGATCCCAGAGCCCGATTTCCTCCATCACCCCATTCAGCACCTTGCGGTTGTTGATCCGCACGATGTAATCGCCCCGCGCGATGCCGCCCGCCTCCAGCGCATCCGCCAGCATCATGCAGATCTCGGCGTCGGCGGCCACGGTGGCGGCGCCCACGGTGTCGGCGTCGCACTGGTAGAACTGGCGGAACCGCCCCGGGCCAGGCTTTTCGTTGCGCCACACCGGGCCGACCGCGTAGCGGCGGTAGGGGTTGGGCAGCGCCAGCCGGTGCTGGGCGACGACGCGGGCCAGCGGTGCGGTCAGGTCGTAGCGCAGGCCGAGCCAGGTGTCGTCGTCGTCCTGCCAGGCGAAGACGCCCTCGTGCGGCCGGTCGATATCGGGCAGATACTTGCCCAGCGCGTCCAGCGTCTCGACCGCGGGGCTCTCCAGCGGGTCGAAGCCGTAACGGTGGTAGACCTCGCAAATGCGGTCGAGCATCTCGCGCCGCTCGATGACATCGGCGCCGAAGGTGTCGCTGAAGCCGCGCGGGGTCTCGGCGCGCGGGCGCGGGGTCTTCTTTTTCTTGTCCTTCGCCATGGGCCGGGTCCGCCTCGTGTCCCCCCCGAATGCGCTGGGCCGGGGTCGAGGCGTTCCCTAGCGGATCGGGGCGACAGGGGCAAGCAGCGGGGCGGGACGGAGGAATGCGGGTGGGTGCGGCCCCCCTTCCCGACCCCCGGTGGGTGGCGGCGCACGGCCCCCCTCCCTAACCCTCCCCCCCGAGGGGGGAAGGGACGGCGTTGCGCCGGGGGGAGGGGATTGCGCGGCGCGTGGGGGGAGGGGACGGCGTTGCGCGTGGTGGGAGGGGAGGGCGTCAGTGCGCGGTGCCGTGGATTTTGTCACGGGCAAAAGGCGCCCCGCCTCACGCCGGCGGCGCGCCGCTGCCGGTCAGCAGGTCTTCCGGCACGGCGCCGCCGGCGATTGAATCCTTCGCGCCTTCGCCGCCGGCCGAGACCACCTCGACCTTGCGCCGGGCCAGGCGGATGCCGGCCTCGGCGAAGACCTCGCGCAGGCGGTGATAGATCTCGCGGCGCAGCACGAACTGCATGCGCGGCTTGCACTTGAACTTGACCCGGAACACCAGCGCCGAGTCGTCGTCGACGTAATAGACCCCCTGGCTCTTGAGCGGCTCGAGGAATTTCGGACCGTGCTCGGGATGGGCGCTGAACTCCTTGCCGACCTGCTTGACCAGCTTCTTGAACTTGACCGGGTCGGTGTCGGGCTCCATCCGGAACATCATCTTGTAGATCACCCAGTCGCGGTTGTGGTTGGTGATGTGCTTCATCTCGCCGAACGGGATGGTGATCACCGCGCCCTTGTGGTGGCGCAGTTGCAGCGAGCGGATCGAGATCGACTCGACCTCGCCCCGCATGTCCTTGTCGAGCTCGATATATTCGCCGACCCGGAAGGCGTCGTCGATCAGGAAGAAGGCGCCCGAGAACACATCGCGCACCAGCGCCTGGGCGCCGAACCCGATGGCGATGCCGAGGATCCCGGCCGAGGCCAGCAGCGGCCCGATATCGACCCCCGACGCCGACAGCGCGATCATCACCCCGGTGGCGAGCAGGAAGGCGAGCAGGATGTTGCGGAACAGCGGCGTCAGGGTGCCGAGCCGGGTCGCGGCGGGGAGATCGGAGGGATCGATGCTCTCGCCGGCGCTGCTGGTCCGGGGCTCGGTGTGGAGCGCGGCCTTGATCAGCCGCCAGATCAGCCAGACGATCAGCACGGTCACCCCGACATCGAAGGCGGTATCGGCCCAGGCGGGAGCGTTCTCGCCCTTGGCCAGGGCGTAGAGGTCGAGCCCCCAGAGCCCGGCGATGACGAACACCGTGACGATCCCGATCAGCATCCGCCAGGCGCCGTGGAAGGCGTTCCGGTAGCGCTCGGCGGCGGGGGAGTTGCCGCGGATTATGCTGCGGACCAGTTCCAGGCCGAGCCGGTCGAGGATCGGGACAGCCAAGGCGAAGACCAGGGTGCCGGCCGGGCCGTCGAGCCGCTGCTGGCCGCGCTCGAGCCAATGCGCGACCCAGTAGAGATAGGCCACCGTCAGATAGGCGATCAGCACCACCGCCGCGCCGGAGACCGCGATCCGGACCAGGGCGCCGGGCTCGGCGCCGGCGCCGCCCTCGATGAGCAGCCCGGACACCGCCTCGCGGATGCGGCCGGTGTTGCGCAGGGCCGCCACCAGCAGCAGCGCCGCCACCGCCGTGCCCGAGAGCGCGACGGTCACCATGGCCGGCGGGAAGCCGAACCCGAGGGTCGGCGACAGCCCGGCGAGAAGCCAGCCGGCGGCGCCGATAACCACCGCCCGGCGCACCAGCTGGTGGAGCCGGACGGCGGCTTCGTCGCTCAGGTGGGCGATGCGGATCTCCGACGCGTCGGGCGCGAAGGCGCGCCGCGCGACGACGATGAAACCCCAGCCGTAGGAGACCCCGACGTGATAGATCCAGACGTAGTTGACCATCGGCCCGAGGGTCCCGGAGAGCAGCGGGGCGACGGTTCTGGTGACGAAAACGAAGACCACGACCGGAGCCATCTCAAGCAGGCCGAGCGCGATCGTGCGAACCACCCGGTCCCAGTATCTGCCGCGCCGTGGGGTGATCAGCCAGCGGCGCCAGGCCGCACTCGCCAGGATTGTCGCGTAAGCCGCGCCGATGCCCGCCGCGGCAACCGCCAGGGCGGCGGCGATCATGCCCCAGACGCCGTTTTCGGCCTTGGCCAGCTTGGCCGCCACCTTGGCGCGCCGCGCGCCGAGGTTTGCCAGCGCCTTGGCCCAGCGGGTGACCCGGGTCTCGATCGTGGCCGCCATCCTGGTCAGCCGGGTGCGGATGCTGGCCAGGATCTCGACCTGCACTTCCTCGGCCGCGGCCCGCTCGTCGGCGCGGCGATGCAGTTCCTCGCGCAGCAAGGCCCGGATCTCGGTGTCGGTGAGGCGCGCCATCAGCGCATCGACCATCTCCGGGGAGAGATCGGCGGGCAGCGTCGGAGGGGCTTGCGACGGAGTCCCTTGTGCCGCGCCGGCAAGCCCTATCTGGGCCTCGGCAGGGGTGGAATGCGCCGCCATCACGACGACGACGCAAAGCGCGGGGACGATCCGGCCGAAGATGTAGTTCAGCATTGCCGTCATCCACCCGCTTGTTGCGCCATCAGGATGCCGATCGCCGTCCGGGGTCCTCTACACCCATCCCGCAACCCCGCGCATGTCACGGGACAATGCACGATCGCCTGAAGACATGATACCGCGCTTCAGCCGGGCGGTCGAACAACTCTTGGCGAGCGCGGGGTGTGGTAGGGCGGACAGGCTTGTCCGCCGTTGCTCCAAGAAGGGCGGACAATCATGTCCGCCCTACCGCTGGCGCTCTTCGCTCGACTCAATTTGCCTGTCGCCAAATGAAGTCATTTGGCTCGAAATTGCTTCAGCTCGCCGCCTCGATCCGCCGCACCGCCTCGTCGGTGGTCCAGAGCGCGTTGGCGATGTAGCGGAAGGTGATGATCGCCGCCAGGTAGCCGTCGCCCTCGGGCAGCATCGCCCCGGCGGTGGCGTCGCGCACCACGGCGACCTCGTAGCCCATCTCCAGCAGCTCGTGCAGATGCGCCTGGACGCAGAGATTGGCCGACATGCCGGCCAGGATCACCTTGTCGATGCCGGCCTTGCGGAGCTGCAGGTTGAGGTCGTTGGCCTCGGGGCCGTAGACCTTGTGCGGCGAGGTGATGATGGTCTTGCCGTCGAAGATGTACTGCTTGTATTCGGGCATGAAATCGGCCCCGGAGCCCTCGAAGCCCTCGGTGGTCAGCGGCCCCTTGCGGTCGAACATGCCGATCGCGTGCATCAGCTTCTCGAGCGGCCCGCCGAAGCGCCAGCCGTGGTCGGTCGGGTAGTAGTAATGCGGCGAGATCGCCACCGTCATGCCCCTGGCCTTGGCCGCTTTCAGCAGCCGGCCGATATTGGCCACCGTGCCGTGGTGCTCGACGCTGGCGCCGACGACGCCCCAGGTCACCCCGTCGGGGCTGAGAAAATCGATCTGCGGGTCGGTGACGACCAGCGCGGTGTTGTCCAGCGTGACCTCGACATCGGTGGCCGGCAGGGCCGGTTCGGCCGGGTCGGCGTAGGGGTCGTCGCTCTGAGCCGCGGCCGGGCCGGCCAGCGCGGCGCCTCCGGCGGCCCCCCCGACAGCGGCGGCGAGGGCGGTTTTCTTGAGGAATCCGCGGCGGTCGACCAGGTCGATCGGGTCGGGTTGCGGGTGATGGTCGTGTTCACAGGTTTTCGGCATTTTCGTTTTCCCCTGAGT
>JACZTQ010000123.1 GCA_022573605.1 Pseudomonadota bacterium
TTCGATCGTCATGCCGCAGTCCTTTCGCTCCGTGTGCCTATAACGACGCCGCCACCCGCCCCGCGGTTTTCGGGACCAACCCTCACAACGTCAGCGCGGTCTCGAGCAGCGCCTCCTGTTCCGCCTTGTGCCTGGCCGCCAGCCCGGTGGCGGGCGAGGCCGAGGCCGGCCGGCCGGCGTATTTCGCCCGCCCCGCCTTGGCGCCGATCCGGCCCAGCACCCATTCGAGGTTCGGCTCGACGAAGAACCAGCCGCCCTGGTTCTTCGGCTCCTCCTGGCACCAGACCACGTCGGCGCCCTTGAAGCGCGCCAGCTCGCGGGTCAGGCTCAGCGCCGGGAACGGGTAGAACTGCTCGAGGCGCATCAGGTAGATGTTGTCGAGACCGGCTTCGTCGCGCGCCGCCAGCAGGTCGAAATAGACCTTGCCGGAGCAGATCACCACCCGCCCGATGTTGTCGTCGGAGGCCAGTTCGAGCTCCGAATTGCCCAGTTGGGCATCGTCCCACAGCACCCGGTGGAAGCTCGACCCCTCGGCCAGCTCGGAGAGCTTCGAGACGCACAGCTTGTGGCGCAACAGCGATTTCGGCGTGAACAGGATCAGCGGCTTGCGGAAGGAGCGGTGCATCTGCCGGCGCAGGATGTGGAAGTAGTTGGCCGGCGTGGTGCAGTTGGCGACGATCCAGTTGTCCTCGGCCGAGAGTTGCAGGAAGCGCTCGACCCGGGCCGAGGAATGCTCCGGCCCCTGGCCCTCGTAGCCGTGCGGCAGCAGCAGCACCAGCCCCGACATGCGCAGCCACTTGCGCTCGCCCGGGCAGATGAACTGGTCGATCATGATCTGGGCGCCGTTGGCGAAATCGCCGAACTGCGCCTCCCACAGCACCAGCCCGTTGGGCTCGGCCAGGGTGAAGCCGTATTCGTAGCCCAGCACCGCGTACTCGGACAGCATCGAGTCGATGACCTCGAAATCGCGCTGGTCCTCGCGGATATGGGCGAGCGGGTAATAGCGCTCCTCGGTTTCCTGGTCGGTGATGCCGCAATGGCGCTGGCTGAAGGTGCCCCGGGACACGTCCTGACCCGACAGGCGCACCCGGTAGCGCTCGCACAGCAGGGTGCCGAAGGCCAGCGCCTCGGCGGTGGCCCAGTCGATGCCCTCGCCGGTCTCGATCATCGCCCGCTTCTGCTCCAGCAGGCGGGCGATGGTGCGGTGCGGCTTGAAGCTGTCGGGCAGCCGGGTCAGCGCCGCGCCGGTCTCCAGCAGGGCCTCCATCGGCGCCGCGGTCTGGCCGCGCTGGTATTCACCCTCGGAGGTCTCGAGGCCGGACCAGCGCCCGTCGAGCCAGTCCGCCTTGTTGGGGCGATAGTTCTTGCCGGCCTCGAATTCCTCGCCGAGATAGGTCTGGAAGGCGGCGGCCGCCGCCTCGACCTCGCCCGCCGCGATCAGCCCGTCGGCGGTCAGGCGTTCGGAATAGAGCTGCAGGGTGGTCTTCTGCTTCTTGATCGCCTGGTACATCAGCGGCTGGGTGAACATCGGCTCGTCGCCCTCGTTGTGGCCGAAGCGGCGATAGCAGAAGATGTCGATCACCACGTCGCGCTGGAATTTCTGGCGGAACTCGGTGGCGACCTTGGCGGCGTGGACCACCGCTTCGGGGTCGTCGCCGTTGACGTGGAAGATCGGGCAATCGACGATCTTGGCGATATCGGTCGGGTAGGGCGACGAGCGCGAGTAGTGCGGCGCCGTGGTGAAGCCGATCTGGTTGTTGACGATGATGTGGATGGTGCCGCCGGTCTTGTGGCCCTTGAGGCCGGAGAGGCCGAAGCACTCGGCGATCACGCCCTGCCCGGCGAAGGCGGCGTCGCCATGCATCAGCACCGGGATCACCGCGGTGCGGTCGTCGCCGTACTGCTCCTGCTTGGCCCGCACCTTGCCCAGCACCACCGGGTTCACCGCCTCCAGATGCGAGGGATTGGCGGTCAGCGACAGGTGCACCTTGTTGCCGTCGAACTCGCGGTCCGACGAGGCCCCGAGATGGTATTTCACATCGCCCGAGCCGTCGACGTCCTCGGGCTTGAAGCTGCCGCCCTGGAACTCGTTGAAGATCGCCCGGTAGGGCTTGGCCATGACGTTGGCGAGCACGCTGAGGCGGCCGCGATGGGGCATGCCGAAGATGATCTCCTTGGCCCCGAGCGCGCCGCCGCGCTTGATGATCTGCTCCATCGCCGGGATCACCGACTCGGCCCCGTCGAGGCCGAAGCGCTTGGTGCCCATGTACTTGACCTGCAGGAACTTCTCGAAACCCTCGGCCTCGATCAGCTTCTTCAGGATCGCCTTGCGGCCCATCTTGGTGAACTGGATTTCCTTGCCGTAGCCCTCGATGCGCTTTTGCAGCCAGGATTTGGCCTCCGGGTCGATCAGGTGCATGAACTGGAGCGCGAAGGTGCCCTGGTAGGTGCGCTTCAGCAGCGCCTCGATCTCGCGCATGGTGGCGTATTCCAGCCCCAGCACGTTGTCGATGAAGATCGGGTGGTCGAGATCGCCGTCCTTGAAGCCGAAGAACCGGGGGTCGAATTCCGGATGCTGGATCCGGCCCGACAGCTTCAGCGGATCGAGATCGGCGCCCAGATGCCCGCGCGAGCGGAACGAGCGGATATACATGATGGCGCGGATCGAATCGAGCACCGCGCCCCGCAGTTCGGCCTCGCCGATACCGCCCTTGGGTGCGGCCTTGCCCTTGATCTTCCCGGCCAGCGCGCCCGGGTCGGGCACCGCGTCCCAGTCGCCGTCGAGCGCCGCGATCATCTCGCCGTTCTCGACCGGCGGCCAGTCGGGCCGCGCCCAGGGGGCGCCGCGGGCCTCGTCGGCCACCGCCGAGGGGTCGTCGCCCAGGGCCTCGAAGAACGCCGCCCAGGAGGGATCGACCGAGCCGGGATCCAGGGCGTAGCGGGCATGGAGCTGTTCGACATACTGGGCGTTGTGGCCCTGGAGGAAGGAGGAGGCGTGGAGCTGACCGTTCGAGCTCTGATCGTTCATTTCTCTGCGGGGAGGCCTTTCGGCCCCCCTGTCCTCTGGTGGCGGAGCACTGGTCGGCCCCGGGATGTTTCAGGCGGCCGAATGCGGGCCGCCCGAGGCAGTATTAACCACCAATTGCATTAAGCAAAGCCTCACCGGGACCGGCGAGGCTGCCGGAGACAACAATTCTGGTTGATCGCATGGTCTGAACCTTGCCCCCGGCGCCGCCCCCGCGGCCAGAAATGATCGCGCCGGGGCGCCATCAAGGCGGCGGTTCCGGGCCGAACCGATTCTCTCCGGGCTGGCTGGGCAAGGCAAGAAACACCAGGATTGCGATCATCAGCAGGATCGACAGGCAAAGCAGAACCAGCACCACGGCGGAATTGATGCCGCCGCCGGAACGCACAATCCCTGAAAAGAGTGCGACGAGCGGGATCGAAGGCAGGAAGTTGAGCCATCCGGGACGGCCGGTATCGTGCAGCCGGCGCCACAGGACGGCGATCTGCGGCAGAAAGGTCAACAATGCGAACAGACCGCTCAGCCCCAGCAGCATGTCGTCGCCGAAGATGACCGCGTCGATGAGCGACAGCAAAGCATTGCCGGCCACCACGAACAGGATGAACCACCAGTATTCCGACCGCCGCGCCCGGCCGGAGAAGGTGTAGTAGTCCTGGATGCAGACGGTGACCGCCGAGCGGAATCCCATGGTCCGGTATCTTCCCCTAGTGTCCTGGATCGGAAGTCCGGGCCATCACGGCCGCCGCGCCGCGACGGCCCGCGAAGTGGTGCGGCGCGGCGCGCCGCCCCCCCTCCCATCCTTCTCCGGGGCTTACGCGGCCGCATCTGCGGCCACGGTCCCCTGCGAAGCCCACGAGGGGGGAGGAGGCGCATCGCGCGCATCGCGCGCAAGGCATTCGCGCAGGCGCGGGACTCGCCCGGTTTTTCGATCGGGGGGACTTCCGATTCAGGGCCCTAGCCCCCGATCGCCTTGAGCAGTGCCTCGCCGAGGCCCGCCGGGCTGTCGGCGACGACGATTCCGGCCGATTTCATCGCTTCGATCTTGTTCTCGGCGCCGCCCTTGCCCCCCGAGATGATCGCGCCGGCGTGGCCCATGCGCCGCCCCGGTGGCGCCGTGCGCCCGGCGATGAAGCCGGCGACCGGCTTGGCCCGGCCGGCCTTGGCCTCGTCGGCGATGAACCGGGCGACGTCCTCCTCGGCCGAGCCGCCGATCTCGCCGATCATGATCACCGAGGTGGTCTCGTCGTCGCCGAAGAACAGCTCGAGGATATCGATGAACTCGGCGCCCTTGATCGGATCGCCGCCGATGCCGATGCAGGTCGACTGGCCGAGGCCGGCCGCCGTGGTCTGGGCCACCGCCTCGTAGGTCAGGGTGCCGGAGCGGCTGACGATGCCGACATTGCCGCGGCGGTGGATATGGCCCGGCATGATGCCGATCTTGCAGGCGTCCGGGGTGATGACGCCGGGGCAGTTGGGCCCGATCAGCCGGCAGGGCGAGCCCTCCAGCGCCCGCTTGACCCGCATCATGTCCAAGACCGGGATGCCCTCGGTGATGCACACAATCAGCGCGATCCCGGCATCGATCGCCTCCAGGATCGCGTCGGCGGCGAACGGTGGCGGCACGTAGATGGCGCTGGCGTCGGCCCCGGTGGCGGCGACCGCCTCGCCCACGGTGTTGAACACCGGCAGGCCGAGATGCTCCATCCCGCCCTTGCCCGGGGTCACGCCGCCGACCATTAGCGTGCCGTAGGCGATCGCCTGCTCGGAATGGAAGGTGCCCTGGGCGCCGGTGAAGCCCTGGCAGATCACCTTGGTGTTTTCGTCGACGAGGACGGCCATTTCGTTAACCCCTGTGACGTATCAGTTTGCGATACAGTTTCGATTGCAGTGTGTATCATCATGTGATACGGAGAGAAGATGATCCGATCGGCGAGAGACCGCCGCGTCCGGGAGTTGCTTTCGGGACGGTCGCCAAGGCGCTTTCCGCCTGATCTGGTTCGTGCGGCTCAGTTTCGATTGCTGGCGCTCGACGCGGCACCGACACTCGATACGCTGCGCTTGCCGCCGTCCAATCGGTTGGAGGCATTGCGCGGCGGACGGGCCGGTCAACATTCGATCCGGATCAACCGGCAGTGGCGCATCTGCTTTCGCTGGGTCGATAACAATGCCGAGGATGTCGAGATCGTCGATTATCACTGAGGAGGCCGCACCATGCTGATCGTCAACCCGCCGATTCACCCCGGAGAATATCTCCGCGAGGAATTCATGGTGCCCCTCGGCCTCAGTGCCGGCAAGCTCGCCAAGGCGCTCGGCGTGCCGCGCACGCGAATCGAACGTCTTGTGCGCGAACAAACCGGGCTGACAGCGGACACCGCCGCGCGTCTCGGACGGTATTTCAGAACCAGCGCCGATTTCTGGATGAACATCCGGGCGAGCTATGACCTCTCCCGTGCCGCCCTTGACGACCGGTTGAACGCCGCATTGGAGAGCATCACACCCCTTGAGCGCCCGGACTTGCCCGAGGACGAGGCGGCCTGAAGTTGGCAAATGCACCGGGGCGCCGCCAGCGCGGGTCATGCCCCGGCGGATCACCTTGGTGTTTTCGTCGGCGTGGGCGGCCATGATCACGCGCCCCCCCTCACCGCCTTCACGATCTTGTCCGCCGCGTCCGCCAGGTTGTCCGCCGCGATCACGTTCAGCCCGCTGTCGTTGATGATCTGCTTGCCGAGCTCCACATTGGTGCCTTCCAGCCGCACCACCAGCGGCACCTTTAGCCCCACCTCCTTGACCGCCGCGACCACGCCCTCGGCGATCACGTCGCAGCGCATGATGCCGCCGAAGATGTTGACCAGCAGCCCCTTCACCTTCGGGTCCGAGGTGATGATCTTGAACGCCTCCGTCACCTTCTCCTTGGTCGCCCCGCCGCCCACGTCGAGGAAGTTGGCCGGGGCCGAGCCGTAGAGCTTGATGATGTCCATGGTCGCCATCGCCAGCCCGGCGCCGTTGACCATGCAGCCGATCTCGCCGTCGAGCGCGATGTAGTTCAGGTCGTGCTTCGAGGCCGCCAGTTCCTTGGGGTTCTCTTCCGTTTCGTCGCGCAGCTCCAGCACGTCCTGGTGGCGGTAGAGCGCGTTGGCGTCGAAGGTCATCTTGCAGTCGAGGCAGACCAGCTCGCCCGCCTCGGTCACGATCAGCGGGTTGATCTCGACCAGCGAGCAGTCCTCTCCGACAAAGACCTTGTAGAGGGTGTCGACGAGCTGCACGCACTGCCGGACCGCCGGGCCCTCCAGCCCCAGGGCGAAGGCCACCTTGCGGCCGTGGTGCGGCTGGATGCCGGTGGCGGGGTCGACCGAGAAGGTCAGGATCTTCTCCGGCGTCTCGGCCGCGACCGCCTCGATGTCCATGCCGCCCTCGGTCGAGACGATGAACGAGATGCGCGAGGTCTCGCGGTCGACCAGCAGCGACAGGTAAAGCTCGCGGGCGATGGCGGCGCCGTCCTCGAGGTAGATGCGGTTGACCTGCTTGCCGGCCGGTCCGGTCTGGTGGGTGACCAGGGTATGGCCCAGCATCTGCTGGGTGAAGGCGACCGCCTGGTCGGCCGAACGGGCGATGCGCACGCCGCCCTGCTCGCCAGCCTCGGCTTCCTTGAAGGAGCCCTTGCCGCGCCCGCCGGCATGGATCTGGGCCTTGACCACCCAGACCGGGCCGCCCAGTTCATCCGCCGCGGCGCGGGCTTGCGACCCGTCGAGCACCGCGACCCCGTTCGCGACCGGCGCGCCATAGGCCTTGAGAATCTGCTTGGCCTGATATTCGTGAATGTTCATCCCGGTATCGTCCTCCCCGAAGCGCTCCGCACCGCACGAGCCCCGCCGCATGTTTCCCGCGTAAATGTGAACGATTAGTGCCTGTTCCGACCCGTCTCGCCCAGATCGCGCCTCCGGTTTACAGCCGCCACCCGGATGCCGCAACAGTTGCACACCGTTCGGCCACCGACCTCAGGTATGTGGTATACCAGTGATAGCAGGCGTTCGCAAAAAGCGAAAGGGGCGACCTCGCCGGGGCCGCCCCTTTTGAGCGACTGCGTCATTGTCCGGCTTGACCGGACAATCTCTCGCCTTGTCAAGAGATGCCCCGGTCAAAGCCTGCCCCCGACGTGATCGGGGGCCGTGGCATGACGGAATTCACGGTAAAACCGCACAATCTCAGCCCAGGCTCGGGTCGATCGCCTTGCAGGCGTCGACCAGCCCCTTCACCGCCGCCACCGACTTGTCGAGCATCGCTTTTTCGTCCTTGTTCAGGCTGATCTCGATCACCTTCTCGATGCCGCCGGCGCCGATCACCACCGGCACCCCGAGATAGAAGTCCTTGAGCCCGTAGGCGCCGTCGAGGTGGGCCGCGGCGGGCAGCACCCGGCGCTGGTCGCGCAGATAGCTCTCGGCCATGGCGATGGCCGAGGCGGCCGGGGCGTAGAAGGCCGAGCCGGTCTTCAACAGGCCGACGATCTCGGCCCCGCCGTCGCGGGTGCGCTGGACGATGGCGTCGATCTTCTCAGCCGTGGTCCAGCCCATCTCGACCAGGTCGGGCAGCGGGATGCCGGCGACGGTGGAATAGCGGGTCAGCGGCACCATGGTGTCGCCGTGGCCGCCGAGCACGAAGGCGGTCACGTCCTTGACCGAGACCTTGAACTCCTGGGCCAGGAAATAGCGGAAGCGGGCCGAATCGAGCACCCCGGCCATGCCGACGACCTTGTTCGCGGGCAGGCCGGAGAATTTCTGCAAGGCCCAGACCATGGCGTCGAGCGGGTTGGTGATGCAGATCACGAAGGCGTCCGGGGCGTGCTCGGCGAGGCCCTTGCCGACCGCCTTCATCACCTTGAGGTTGATCCCCAGCAGGTCGTCGCGGCTCATGCCGGGCTTGCGCGCCACCCCGGCGGTGACGATGCAGACGTCCGAGCCGGCGATGGCGGAATAGTCGTTGGAACCCAGATAGGCGGCGCCGAGCCCGTCGACCGGGGTCGATTCGGCGAGATCCAGCGCCTTGCCCTGGGGGATGCCCTCGGCGATGTCGAACAGCACCACGTCGCCGAGTTCCTTCAGACCCGCCAGATGCGCCAGCGTGCCGCCGATCTGACCCGCGCCGATCAGCGCGATTTTGCTCCTGGACATCGATATCTCCCCGGATTGCGTTCAGACTTCCATGCGACCCCTGCCGCCGCGCCGCTCGGCGGCGCCGGGACTGGATCGGGGGTCGCACTGCCTGATTTCCGGGCCGAAGGCAAGAGGGCCAACGGCCGGGTAGTGTCTCAGGTTGAAATTGGGCGGGACTGACGTCTTAGGGCGCTATGAAGCAGCCGCAGGTATAGGTGGTAGGTCCCAAGACCAGCCAAGTTTGTACTCGTTCCCAATTTTGGGTGCTGTCCTAATTAGGACACTTGATCTTTCATCTTAGGACAGTCCGCCGTCAATCACCCGGAACCTGCCAACACGCCGACCAGTCGGTGTATAGCCTTCAAGGAGGACCGCCCCCTCAATCAGCTCCTCTATCGACCAGACATGATCGGTAACGCCGAGTTTGTCAATCCCGGACCAAAAAGGGCCAATGCACCGGAGAGATAGTGGCCAGTGGTTCGGGTCTGGCGCGCGCCTTGGCGTAAGTGCTCGCCACAAAGCTGACGCGCGACAAGGCGCACTGGCCGCAGGCCAGTCCTGAGCTTTCAATGGTTGTGTGATCAGGCTTTGGCCCTGCGGCTCTGGCGCAGCCGGAAGCTGTCGCCGTTCATCTCGAGGATATGCACGTGGTGGGTCAGTCGATCGAGAATAGCGCC
>JACZTQ010000124.1 GCA_022573605.1 Pseudomonadota bacterium
AGACGGCGGATTTTCTGGCGTAGGGCAAGCTGGCGGGGCGCGGAATCGCCGCCGAATCGTCATCCCGTAGGCGCCGCGGCACGAAGTGATGCTGCGCTCATGCGGGATCTCCCGGCGGCTGCCCAAGGTCGGGAGATCCCGGGTCTGCACCGCATCACTGCGTGCCGCCCATGGGACTTCGGGGCGCACGGGATGACGGGGCCGGGCGGTCGAACCAAGAGTCATCTTGCTCACATCGGCCCTCGCCTCAGCGTCCCTCGAAGATGGCCGGGCGTTTCTCCAGGAAGGCGGCGACGCCCTCCATGAAATCGCGCGTCCGGCCGGCCTCGCCCTGCAACCGCGCCTCCAGCGCAAGCTGGGTCTCGAGGTCGTTCGACATGCTCTGGCGCAGCGCCTGCTTGGTCAGCCGGTAAGCCTCGGTCGGCCCGCTGGCGAGGCGCCCGGCGAGCTCGGCGGCCCGGCCGGCGAGTTTGTCGTCATCGACCACCTCCCAGATCAGGCCCCACTCGGCCGCTTTCTCGGCCGGGATCGGGTCGGCGAACAGGCACATCCCCATCGCCCGCGCCATGCCGGCGAGCCGGGGCAGCCAGTAGGTGCCCCCGGCATCGGGAATCAGGCCGATGCGGGTGAAGGCTTGCAGGAACACCGCCGAGCGCGCCGCGATCACCACGTCCGCCGCCAGCGCCAGGTTGGCCCCGGCCCCGGCGGCG
This sequence comes from Pseudomonadota bacterium, assembly GCA_022573605.1. Classification (GTDB taxonomy): domain Bacteria; phylum Pseudomonadota; class Alphaproteobacteria; order Rhodobacterales; family Rhodobacteraceae; genus Thermohalobaculum. Next base: position 711 of record JACZTQ010000124.1, read on the forward strand.
GCGCCGTTGACGGCGCAGATCACCGGCACCGGACAATCATAGATCAGCTTCAGCAGCGGCTCGTATTCCTCGCGCAGCACCCGCTCCAGGTTGAGATCGGCGATATTCCCGGCATCGCCCAGATCCTGCCCGGCGCAGAACCCCCGTCCGGCCCCGGTCAGCACCACGGCGCGGGCCTCGCGCGGGGCCCGGGTCAGGGCGTCGAGCAGTTCGGCCCGCATCACCGCGTTCAGGCTGTTCATCCGCTCGGGCCGGTTCAGGGTGACGGCGGCGACATCGCCGGCCACGGCGTAGAGCAAGGTTTGGTAACTCATCGGGGCGCTCCCTGGCTGATCGGTCGATGGCGAGACTAGAGCCTTATCCGCCCCGATGGAATCAGGACCACCGCTAATTCTCACCGGAATCAGGCAATTTCGGAGTCGCCAAATGGACCCGATTGGCTCGAAGTTTCTCCAAAGGTAGGGCGGACATGATTGTCCGCCGTCGCCGCCCCAAGGGTGGACATGCATGTCCACCCTACCGGCGGCCCGAAATCCTCGTGCCGCGATAGCTGCGTCAGTTGCCGGGAGCGTCCTGTGCCGACGGCGCCAGGGAACCGGCCGGGCCGGCCACCGGTGCGCCCGCCGCAGCCCCGCCGGCCAGCCGCGCCGCCGGCCGGTCGAGCGCCATCCCGGCGACGATCCGCTCGACCACCGGCATCGCTTGCGCCGCGCTCATGCCGGGCTCGAGCCGGGGGTCGTAGAGGATGCGCAGCAGATGCTCGTCATGCTCGGTCAGCAACGCGAACTCGCCGTCGTCGTTGAAGATCGACGGGCGCACCTCCGGATGGTCGTTGGCGAGGCCGAGGGCCTGGACGATCTCCTCGTGCAGGCAGGCCCGGCGCAACAGCCCGCCGGTCTCCGAGCCGATCGACACCAGCCCGGTGACGATGTGGTTGGGGTTCTCGCCGGAGAACAGGTTGTGGGCGACGCAGATCAATCGCGGGGTTTTGCGCCACAGGTCGAAGGTCTTCGCCGTGGCGGGCAGAAGCTGGGCCAGAACGGCGCTGAACTCCTCGTGTTCCTCCGGCGTGGTGATCAGGATCAGGAAGTTCCAGCCGGTCTCGGTCTCGCTGATCTCCAGCCCGGTCAGCCCGGCGATGCGGCCCATCAGCGAGGCGACCTCGGCCCGGTCGGCCGCGGTGACGGCGGCGCCGGACAGGCGGTAGTTCAGCGGGCCGGCCCAGCGCTGCAACGGGTTCTCGACCCAGTTGCCCTCGCTGCCGGGCCGGGTGATCCGCGCTTCGTGATGCAGCGCGATGCGCTCGAAATTCCGCACCAGGTCGGCGGCGTCGTAGGGGGCGTTTTGCGGGGCGGTCTCGGTGCGGAGTTTCCCCTCGGCGCGCAGCTTCGTCACAAGCCTCTCATAATACTCGGCCGAGGGGCGCGCAGTGCACCCCGCCACGGCGACAAGCAGCAAAAGGAAAACGGCGCTCGGCGCCGAATGAAAAACGGCGCGCAGCGCCGTGCGAAAACCCGATCTGGACATGCGAGGCATGCTGCGTCCTGAATGTGGCTGGCGCAAGGAGGAATGACGATGTGCGGCAGATTCGCGGTTGGCGACGCGGATGGCGTCTCGGGGGGCGGGGACTGGGCCGACTGGCTCGGCATCGACCTCGACAGCCCCTGGCCGGCGCCGAGCTGGAACGTGGCGCCGACAGCCAAGGCCGCTATCGTCGCCGAGGGAAAGCGCGGGCGCGCCCTGATGCAGGCCCGCTGGGGGCTGGTGCCGCACTGGTGGAACAAACCGCTTGGCGGATTTCGCGCCACCACCTTCAACGCCCGCTCGGAGGCGGCGGCGGCAAAGCCCATGTTCCGCGACGCCTGGCGCCGCGGCCGCTGCCTGGTGCCGGCCATCGGCTACTATGAATGGTCCGGCAAGCCCGGCATGAGGCGCGCCTTCTTCATCACGCTCTCGGGCAACGCGCCGGGGTTCTGCATGGCCGGGCTGTGGGCGCGGGCCGAGATCGGGGGCGAGACGCTGCTCTCGTTCGCCGTGCTGACCTGCCCGGCGGGCGCCGCGACCCGCCAGCTTCATCCGCGCAGCCCGGTGATTCTGGCCGAGGCGGACTGGGAGCGCTGGCTGACCCCCGGGTCGGATGCCGCCGACCTGATGCGCCCGGCCGCGGACGACCGGGTCGAGGTGCGCGAGGTCGCCCCGGCGGTCGGCAATGTGCGCAACGACGGGCCGGAACTGATCGAACCGGCGGGTTCGGATCCGTGAGAGCCTGTGTCGAAGGCCGCAACCCGCACCCGTGTCAGCGGGCGAACAGCAGGTAGCGGTCGCCGGTCTTGCCCGGCTCCGGCCCGAAGCGGTTCAGACGACGGATGCTGGGCCTGGTCAGCCAGGCCAGCATCAGGATCTGGCCGATGATGGGCACCAGGAAAATCAGCATCCAGCCGGCCGCGCCGATGTCGTGCATCCGGCGCACCATGACCGCAAGCGCCGGAGCGGTCAGGGCGGCGATCAGCAGCAGCCCGGCCTTGGCCAGACCGATGGACAGCGCCAGCGCCCCAAAGGTCAGCCCAAGGGCCGACAGATAGAGCAGCATGAACCACCAGAACTCGCTCGGCCGCGCCCGGCCGGTGAAGACCGTATATTTCGACAGACATTTCAGAACAGCCTCGTCGAAGCCCATGGGACGCTCCTGCCTGCAACGATTCGTTAACCGTGACAAACTGGGGTGAGTCTCGTAAATCATTGGTTAACAGCGAAAAATTAACCTTTTCAGCGAATCTTGGCGGCCGCCCTGTTGCCGGCGGGCGGTCATCACGGGCCAGCACAGGGCTGCGCCATGATCGCGCATCCGCCCCGCTTGCATCTCCGGTCGAAGCTCGTAGGCTTGCCGGAATCGCGGCCTGGCCCAATCTTGGAGAGCTGTCTTGCACCGGATTTTTTCCTGCCTCGCCCTGTTGCTCGCCACCGGCTGCGCCAGCGTCGAAGCCGAGCGGCCGTCCGAGTCGCCAGGCGCCATCTTCGGCCCCGGTGGCGCCGTGCTGTCCGAGGCGGAGATGGTGGCGGCGCTGGAACAGGCGCGGATCGTGGTGCTGGGCGAGGTCCACGACAACCCGGTGCATCACGCCCGCCAGGCCCGGCTGGTTGGGCAGTTGCGGCCCCGGGGCATCGCCTTCGAGATGGTGCCGGACGCCAGCGAGGAGGGCATCCAGGTCTTCCTCGCCCAGGGCGGCGCGCCGGGCAGCATCGGCCCGGCGATCGGCTGGGACCGGATGGGCTGGCCCGACTGGAAATTCTACGCCCCGATCTTCGAGGCGGCGCAAGGCGCCTACATCGCCGGCGGCGGGGTCGCCCGGTCCGGGATCCGGGCGGCGATGGAGGACGGCGCCGCGATCGCCTATGGCGCCGGGGCGAGCACGGTGGGGCTCGACCGGCCGCTCGACGCGGCGGTGCGGATCGAGATCGAGGACGAGATGATCGCCGCGCATTGCAACAAGCTGCCGCGCCGGGCGGCGGGCGGCATGGTCGAGGCCCAGCGCCTGCGCGACGCGCGCTTCGCCAATGCGGTGCTGCGCGCAGGTTCCGAGGGCGACGGCCGGGCGGTGTTGATCACCGGTAACGGCCATGCCCGCACCGACCGCGGCGTGCCCGCGTATCTGCGCCTGGTCGCGCCCGATATGACCGTGCTGTCGGTGGGTATGATCGAGCTGGCGCCCGGCGCCGACCCGGCCGCGGCGGCGCGCGGCCTGCCGTTCGACTATGTCTGGTTCTCCGGACAGACGAAGCGACCCGACCCCTGCGCCGGGTTCGGCTAGCCCCAAGGGCGGACATGATTGTCCGCCCTTGGGGCGGCGACGGCGGACAATCATGTCCGCCCTACCTAACCGCCCTTGCGGATCAGGAAGGTTATCACCCCGTCCGGTCCATCCTGCTGGGAGATCAGGGCGTGACCCTGTTCGTTGCAGAAATGCGGAAAGTCGATCCGGGCGACCGGGTCGTCGGCGCGAATCAGCAACACCGCGCCCATCCCCAGCGCCGACAGGCGCTTGCGCGCCTTCAGCACCGGCAGGGGGCAGAGCAGCCCCGTCGCATCGAGTTCGGCGTCGATCGGGTCGGTGGTGGACATGGGCCAACCCGTAGCGCCGCGCCCGGAACGGCGCAAGCCCTTGCCGGGGCAGGTGTGCGCGATTAGACCTGCGGCCGGTGGCGCGGCCGGGGAGGTTTCGGATGCGGGTGTTGTTGTGGATCGCGGCGATCGCCGTGCTTGCCGGTGCCGGCCGGGCGGCGGAGCCGGTGGTCGCCTACACCATCACCAATATTGGCGCCGACGCCAGCGAGATCAGCGCCAGCCTGACCGGCGCGCCGGGCGATGCAGCAAGGGGCCGGGCGCTCTATGGGGGCGAGGCGCGGGCCGGCTGTCCGGCCTGCCACGGGGCGCCGGGGGCCGTCGGCGAGACCGCCCCGGCGCCGGACCTTGCCGGGGTTGGCGCCCGCTTGAGCGCCGGCGCGATCCGGCTCTGGATCGTCGCCCCGGCGGCGATCGACCCGGCGACCGCGATGCCCGCCTACTACGCCGCCGGGCAGCGCGGCGAGGCCGACGATCCGCTCTATGGCGGGCCGGCATTGACGGCGGCCGAGATCGAGGATCTGGTTGCCTATCTGGCGGCGCTCGGCGATCCGGGCTAACGCATTCGTGACGGTCCCGCGGCAAGCTGGCCCTTTCGCCGGGGCGCGCGGATGCGTAAGTCTGTGGCGCGACCTCCCGGGGCAAAGGCGAGAAGTTTGGGCATGGAAATCGGCATACTGACCGCCTTCGTCGGCGGCATCATCAGTTTCCTCAGCCCCTGCGTGCTGCCGCTGGTGCCGCCGTATCTGGCCTATCTGGGCGGCACCACGCTGGACCGGATATCCGGCGAGGAGGCGGAGGTCGACCCGCGCCTGGCCCGGTATGTGTTCATCTCGGCCTGCTTTTTCGTCCTCGGGCTGGCGACGGTGTTCGTCGCCCTGGGCATGACCGCCTCGGCGCTGGGCCAGGTGTTGTTGCAGAACAAGGTCCTGCTGGCGCAGATATCCGGCGCCATCATCGTCGTGCTCGGGCTGCATTTCCTGCGCCTGTTCCGCATTCCGATGCTCGATCGCGACGTGCGCTTCGACGGGCCGGCGCGGGCCGGCGGCCTCGGCACCAGCTATGTCATCGGCATCGCCTTCGCCTTCGGCTGGACGCCCTGCATCGGGCCGATCCTGGGCACCATCCTGGCGCTTGCGGCGCAGGAGGAGACGATTCTCTCGGGCACCACGCTGCTGGCGGTCTACTCGCTCGGGCTGGGGGTGCCGTTCCTGATCGCGGCCGCCTTCATCGGCCCGTTCCTGCGCTGGGCGCGGGCCTTCCGGCGCCATATGGGGCTGGTCGAGAAGGCGATGGGCGCGCTGCTGGTGGTGGTCGGGGGGATGATGATCACCGGTCAGTTCGAGCGCATGGCCTGGTGGCTGCTGGAGACCTTCCCGGTGCTGGGGACGATCGGCTGAGGGGTGGATTTCACGCGTGAAATCCATATTAAGCCATTGAATTCATGATATATTCGTCGAGTGTGCCAAAATGGGACATACTCCGCGCCACGCGTGTTCAACGCATTTTGCGCCCAACCCGAGCCCCACGCTGTCACCCGTCATCCTCTGTGAAGGCGGAGGATCCCGATCGGGCGCCTGAGATCCCCGCCTTCGCGGGGATGACGGATGGCCGGACCGCGGGGTGGGTCGTCCCGATCCACCATTGATTCGCCCGCCGCTTCCAGTTGGCGGGTTCGCGGGACCCACCCAACCGCTGTCGCAGCCGAATCACGCCTCGAGCCGAAACAGAAGCTCCGCGCGACGAACGGCGGCGATGCGGACTTTCCGGACCTTGCGGCCTGGTCCACGGTCGCCCGGGTTTGACCCGGAGTGATATTCATTGGGAAGCTACTTGGTCGAAATACCATTTCTCGAAGGAGCAGGCTGAGCCGCTGTCCTGATACTCTCTAAATAGCCTCATTTCTTCTTCGAAGCCGACTTCCTTTTGTAGCTTTGACAAAAATAGATTCGCCCTTTGTTCGCTAGATTGCACATATTGGACCGAGCGGAATCCATCCAGTTTCCAATTCACTCCGTGCAGAGTCACGCACTTGTCTGAACCGGTGGTGCGTCTCCTAGGAATGCTGCCCATTTGCAGGTAGCTTTGGCGCAATAGCGTTGCACAGAAAATAGAAAGAGCTTCATTAAACGTGGTCGCTTGTTTAATACGCGCTATCCCATCTGAAATATTTAGCAATACGCCCTCAAGCCATTCATCGTCTTTAATTTTTACCGTTTCTTTAATCGCAACTTCAAAGCTTTTGAGAGATTTTTCGAAGTACTTCTTCCAAATTCTCTCATCTGTAGTTTCTTTTAAATCGCACCAAGCGCGCTTGCCGAAAGTTTCTTCCATCACGGACTTCAGGTAAAAATTCCGAGCATACGGGTCAGGCGCTAACGGCATTGCGTTTCCTTTCTTCTGTCCATCGCTCCCGCGGTTATTCGTGTAACAGATTTTTTGGATGTGAGCGTCTCCTCATGGCACAAAGCGGAAGGCCACTGGCTCACACCCAATGTCCGCGACCCGCTCAAAGCTGCCGGTCCGGTTTGGCGGCTGATGGGTCTTGACCCCAGTAACATCGAGCCGCTGACCTGCCCTATCCGCCCCTCCCAATGTCCCGCACATGATGCAGGATAGCGTTTGGAAGTGGGGCGGGGTTCACCCCGCCACTCGTTGACTTTGGCCGGAATGGCGGGGTGAACCCCGCCCTACGGAACGGACCGGTGGGACAATGGTGGGTTCGGAGAACCCACCCTACGATTCGCTCCGGATCAATGCCCTGCCCTGACCGCCTCCAGCACATGGACCCGGATGGCGCTGGCCAGCGAGCCCGGCGGGGTGCGGCGGGCGTCGATCTCGGCGGCGAGGCCGTTGACCGACTTGCCTTGCGCCTCGGCGAGGCGGCGGAACTCGGTCCAGAAGGCCGCCTCCAGGCTGACCGAGGTGCGGTGGCCCTGAAGCGTCAGCGAGCGCTTGACCGGGCGGTCACTCCCCGTCATTGGCCCGGTCATCGGCGTCATCGCGCACATCCTCACGCCGGTGGCCCTCCAGCCGCCGCGCCTCCAGTTCGTCCCGCGCCTGCCGAAGCGAGCGCATGGGTTTGGCCTCGCCGTGGCGGGCGGCGCTGGCGTCCGCCTCGGCCCGGGCTTCCTGCCGGGCTTTGTGCTTGCGCGCGCGGCGCAGGTTGACGGGCTTGACGGTCATGACGTGCGCCACCCCTTTGTTTGCGCAATTTGCCTGTCGCCAAATGAAGCCATTTGGCTCGAAATCGCTCACTTCGGCCCCAGCATGTCGGCCGGCCGCACCACCCGGTCGAAGGTCTCCGCGTCGCAGAACCCGAGCCGGATCGCCTCCTCCCGCAGCGTGGTGCCGTTCTGGTGCGCGGTCTTGGCCACCAGGGCGGCATTGTCGTAGCCGATCTCGGGGGCCAGCGCCGTGACCAGCATCAGGCTCTCCCACATCAGCTTCGAGATGCGCGCCTCGTCGGCCTCGATGCCGGCGACGCAGTTGTCGGTGAAGGCCACCGCCGCATCGCCCAGCAGCTGCATCGACTGCAACAGGTTGTAGATCATCATCGGCTTGTAGACGTTGAGCTCGAAATGGCCCTGGGAGCCGGCAAAACCGATCGCGGCGTCGTTGCCGAAGACATGGGCGCAGACCTGGGTCAGCGCCTCGCACTGGGTCGGGTTGACCTTGCCCGGCATGATCGACGAGCCGGGCTCGTTTTCCGGCAGGATCAGCTCGCCCAGCCCGCAGCGCGGGCCGGAGCCGAGGAAGCGGATGTCGTTGGCGATCTTGAACAGGCTCGCCGCCACCACTCTGACCGCGCCCGACATCTCGACCACGGCGTCATGGGCGGCCAGCGCCTCGAACTTGTTCGGCGCGGTCACGAAGGGCAGCCCGGTGATGGCGGCGATCCTCTCCGCCACCTTTTCGGCGAAGCCGACGCGGGTGTTCAGCCCGGTGCCGACCGCCGTGCCGCCTTGGGCCAGCGCGTAGATGTTGGGCAGCGCC